>CAIUZU010000289.1 GCA_903903705.1 uncultured Helicobacteraceae bacterium | reverse complement strand
GATAATATTGATAAAAAATTGGCATACTGGATCTATACTACAGACTCAGACGAGATCTCTCAAAGCCAGACAAAATCTTCCATCGACGCATTTTTTAAAGGTGAAAAATATATTAAAGAGAGCAATAAAAGCTATATTCAAATCCGCCTAAAAACGCTTCTGCAATCCCAAGAACTCTCATCTTTGAATGCTCGCATAAAAGCTCAAATACCGCTTGAAAGAACCAAAAACAATTTTCAAATTTTTTTTAATGATATAGGGCAAGATCCTATGGATAACGCTATTTCAGAGCTTGAAAATAAGAAATCCGCACAAGTCGGAGTAAACTACTTTGCACCGGATTTAAATGAGATAAAATCCAAATACTCCATCGGTCTGCGAGGTCTATCAACATATGTAAGTGCGAGATACAGTAAAGGATTTGATGTGCAGAATTGGATTATAGAACCCACTCAAGAGTTTGAATACTCCACAAAATATGATTTTAGCGAAGAGACAAATATATATTTTGACAGACCTCTTGATGAGGACTCTCTCTTTAGAACAACACTTCATCGAAAAACACAAGCCGGTATAGACGGCTATGATTATGCGCTTACCGTATCTTACTATCAAGCACTATCAAAAAAGAAAGGGTTTGGAGTCGCACAACGATTTTGGGGCAATTCTAGATACAGTTGCGACGAAGAGCCTGATGAGTTTTCCGGCATAAGTAACTACACAACGCAATTCTCATGGCGTCAAAATATTTTTCGCAAATGGGTTGCCTATGAAATCCAGCCAATTGTAAGTTTTCATAGACAATATAATTATGAGGCAAACTATATGCTACGATTTTATATAGACTTCTACTTCGGCAATATTGATTGAAAAAAGGTAAAAAATGAAATATATATTGTTGATGCTTTTGATGCTAAATTCTCTTTTTGCACAGGAATTCTCTACTCGTTATGACGTAAATGTAACACTATTTGATAAAGTAGGCTATGCAGACGTTATGTTTAAAGAAGATGGCAAAAACTATGAGATCAAACTAACTGCGACCACTATCGGTATGGCGGCTACTCTGCTTAGTAACAGAGTAGAAACTTTTATCAGCAAAGGTAAAATCATAAATAAAAAGTATATTCCTGAGACTTTTGTCAAAACCAAAGATACGACAAAAAGATCAAGAACTCAAACTTACTATTTTGACCACGATAAAAAAGAGATTCGACTAATAGAAGAAAAAACAAAATTGGTAAGCAAATCTTCATTTGACCCATCAACTTTCAATATCTCCTACAAAGATGTAAAAGAGAGTTCAAAAGAGGAAAAGATGGAAGATGAGTATGTAGAAAATGACTCATTAACAGCCTATCTAAATGCAAAAATCAACTGTAATGCCAAAGATAAATATTACAACCTTTTTGCCGTCGGAGCACATAACGATAAAAATAACGTTATTCTCTCTTATATCGATGCAAAAGAAAGGAATCATGCAAAAGTCAACTTTTTGAGTGACATAGATTATCTATACAATATGCGGGTAGAACCGTTTGATAAGAGTGATAGCATTGTTGATGTGATGGTATCGCTTGACGAAGACGGACTTTTAAAAGAAGCATTTATGGGCGATGTTTTTTGGATTGGAAAGATTAGGGCAAAGAGGGTTTATCATAAAATTACTCATAAATAAAAAATTATATCTCTTTATTAACTTCTATTTCTTATAATTATACGATTCATAAAGGAGTGTTATGGGAAATATAATATTATTGGCGATTTTAGGTGCGGTTTTTTACTGGATATTTAAGAGTTATGCAAAATATACGGATTACTCGAAAGAGGCATTTAAAAATTTCTCCGTATCTAAAGAGTCGATTCAGAACAGTGATTTGGGTCTTTTTGTTGCCCTTGTGGCAAAGGTTGCTAAAGCTGATGGAAAAGTAGATGCTCTTGAAGCTGAACTTGTAGGCATAATGTTTGATGATATTTCGGCACTCTTCCCAGAGCCGCATAGAACAAAAGATATCCTCAAAGATATTTTTAATGAACAAAAAGATATCTCAGGCAATACACAAGACATAGCAAGAAAACTTGCACACTCTATCAAAAGAGACAAGGCGAAACAGCACCATTTTATGGGCTTTTTAATCCAACTCTCGTTTGTTGACGGTGAAGTTAGCAAAAGTGAAGAGAGCGTTTTAGCTTCCATCGCAGAAGCACTTGAATTTGACCCTAAAGTATATCATGCCATTTTTGAGCAGTTTGAAAAAATGATGCACAACATAACGCCCAAAGCAAATATAGCCGATGCCTATAAGCTTTTAGGCGTAAATGAGAGCGATGACATGGATGTGATAAAAAAGGCTTATAGAAAACTGGTTCGCGAATACCATCCGGATATCATAAAATCTCAAGGCAAAGATGATGCTTACATGCAAGAGGCAACGGCAAAAACTCAAGAGATAAATCAGGCGTACGAGATGATAAAATCTCATAGAAAGTAGTCTGATGAGATCTGCTTTTTTTATGATTTTTATCTATACTCTCTCTTTTGCCGACGATGCAAGTTCGCTGCTCTTTAACGGCAACTGCTTGACATGTCATCATGAGACAAAAACCATATCTGCACCGTCAGTTTTGGAATTTAAAGACAGGTATATGAAAACATTCCAGACCAAAGAGGAGTTCGTCTCTTATATGTCAAAGTGGGTAAAAAATCCTAAAGAGAAAACCTCTCTCATGCATGATGCCATTAAAAAACACGGTCTTATGCCTGAACTGGGTTTTGACATGCAGACACTTATAGACATTTCAGGCTACATCTATGAAACTGATTTTAAAAAAAGAGGCGGCGGACACTGGAGCAGAGATAGTAAAAACTAATCTCTTTTGTAGTCCCTCTCCCAAAAAAAATCTATCCAATCATCTGCCTCATTTATCCAAAAATGAGGCTCATAAATAGATGTTTTTTTATAAAAAAGAGTTGCCGATTTAAACTCTATCTTTTTGTGTTCATCCTGCAGATACTTCATTACCGCACTAAGCGTATCTCCACTGTCAGAGATATCATCAATAACCAAAACTCTCTTAACATTTTCAAATTTGCACTTACCTGATATGGTAATACTCTCTCTCTTTAAACTCTTATCATAAAGTTCAGTTCTGATACTTTGCACCTGACGAATATCTAAACCCTCCGCAATGGCATGCGAAAGCGTAAGCCCTCCCCTTGCTACCGCAACTATTGCCTCAAAATGCAAACTTTCAACTTTTTTTATCAGAGTATTTGTGTCTACTTTAAAATTTTCATAACTGTAATATTTCATGGAGTTATTATACAATTTTTAAACCTATCTATTTCATAAGAAATTGTATAATACTGGTTTTAAATCAAAATTTGCTACTACGAGGATGTCAAAATGATTAAAGCAGTTTCATCAGTTCTATTTATTGGAGTAATTTGTGCCTTTATTGCAGGATGTAGCAAGGATGCAAGCGTACAAGAAGAGAGAGCTATCGATTTTTCTTGTAAAGTGGAGAATGTTTCCGCTCCTAAGTGGACATGTGTTCCGGAGTATGGCGACACTTACGCAGGACTTGGCATTGCAGAGAAAAGTGCGGCTGGAATGGATCACATGAGAAGAGTCGCCCTTGCAAACGGCAGATCTGATTTGGCACAGCAGATACAAACTCAAGTTAAAGATAAGATTACGATTTACACGGGAACAACGGGAGTAGCCAAGAGTGAGACTGTCGATAAAAGCATAGAAACTATAACAAAACAGGTTGCCAAAGTTGATTTGGCAGGTTCAAAGGCTGTGGATTTATGGACTGCTCCATCCGGTGCTATCTACATGCTGGTTAGCGTTTCGCAAAAATCCGCAAATGCTCAGATAAAAAGTAACATCCGCACAAGCTTTAAAAATGACGAGGCTCTCTGGCAGCAGTTTAAAGCAAAAAATGCACTAGAAGAGCTAGAAAAAGATTTTCCTACAGAATAAAAGCGGTTGCAGGCTATTTCTGCAACAATAAAGGAACGAATGAAAAAGATAATATTAGGTTTTAGTTTACTGCTCGCTTTTTTTACAGGATGTGCGCAAAAAGAGGTTGTGGTAATCAGTGAACCAAAAGTTATAGAAATACAGCCGGTAGCAGAGCCTAAGACGGATGAGGATCTTATTATCCGCAAAGCGATTGTTGAGAGTGCCCTAAAGTACCTCGACAAAAATGACGGACATGACTGTTCAGGATTTGTGGATTTGGTAAACACTCAGAGTGGTGAAGTTTTCTATAAATCTGATGAACTGTATAAATATTTTGATAACACAAACCGTTCAAAAGCTATTTTTAATATTATGAAAACAGAAAATAAACTTGTAACCACTATGCTTCCAAAAGTCGGAGATTTGGTGTTTTTTGAAGATACGCTTCAAAAAACAAAACGAAAATCAGGTTCTTTCAACATTACTCATGTCGGCATAGTTATACAGGTTGATGATGACGGAACGGTTCATTTTATTCATAACATTCAGGGAAAGAATAGAATAGATCAACTAAATATGAAGTTTGCAGATTCTCAGGTTTTATCTGGAAAAAATGTAAACAGCTATCTAAAGAGATGCCCTAAAAACAGACAAAAACAAGAGTGTTTAGGCTCTTTTTTCTTTAGTGCTTACGGAGCACCGACACCAAATGAGTACATTGAGTTAAGTAAAAACTAAAGTTTTTTTTCCACTCCATTATTTAGCTATAATTTCATCCAACAAAACGAAGGTAACATATATGAAAAAAATCGCCATTATCGGCCGCCCAAATGTCGGCAAAAGCTCACTTTTTAACAGGCTCGTCAAAAAAAGAGATGCTATTACGTCTGACATTGCGGGAACTACAAGAGACGTAAAAAGACGACACGTAACTATCATAAACAAGCAAGCTCTTCTTTTAGACACAGGCGGACTCGATAAGGGATGTGAACTTTTTGATAAGATAAGAGAGAAATCTCTCGAAGCCGCACGTAAAGCCGACATCATTTTATATATGGTTGACGGCAAAAGCATTCCCGAAGAAGCGGACAAAAAACTCTTTTACGAACTTCAAAATCTTGGAAAAGATGTAGCACTTGTAGTCAATAAAATAGACAATGATAAAATGAAAGACAACCCTTGGGATTTTTATGAGTTTGGAACAGATGCGATTTTTGGCATATCGGTAGCTCACAACAGAAGCGTAGTTCCTCTCCTTGACTGGATGTATGAGAAAATCCCTGATTGCGACATCATAAAAGAGGAAAATGAAGATGCCGAAGAAGAGGATGATGTAAATATCATTGACGAGGATGAAGAAGCGTTTGAGTTTGATGATACGGAGTATGACGAAGAGGATGACGGCTTCTTCTACCCTGATGAGGGCGAAGAGGAGGAGGAATTTGAAGATGACTCCATCTTTGCTCAAAATGATAGAATTAAAGAGTTTGACGAAAATGACGTCAACCATATAAAAATATCAATTATCGGTCGAACAAATGTCGGTAAAAGTTCACTCTTAAACGCTCTTTTGGGCGAAGAACGCTCAGTTGTAAGCAGTGTTGCCGGAACTACCATCGACCCGATTGACGAGAGCATCGAGTACAAAGGCAAACAGCTTACATTTGTAGATACTGCCGGACTGCGCCGCCGTGGCAAGATTGTGGGGATTGAGAAATTTGCTCTTATGCGAACAAAAGAGATGCTTGAAAACTCCAACATGGCGTTAGTCGTACTGGATGCAAGTGAGCCTCTTTTAGATCTTGATGAGAAGATTGCTGGTTTAGTTGACAGCAACAGACTTGCATGTATCATAGTTTTGAACAAATGGGATATTGCAAACAGAGAAGATTACGACAAAATTATAGAAGAGGTGCGAGACAGATTTAAGTTTTTAGCATATGCACCTATCATCACATTGTCAGCAAAATCTCATAAGAGAGTCGACAAGCTTCATGATATGATTTTACAGATAAACGAAAACTACTCTCAACACATTAAAACCTCTGAACTTAATGTTGTTTTAGAAAAAGCTCTCAGACGCCATCAGCTGCCAAGTATGCGTGGACAAGTAATCAGAATATATTATGCAACGCAGTATGAAACAAGACCGCCAAAAATAGCTATCATTATGAACAAACCAAGAGGTCTTCACTTTACATACAGAAGATATCTGACAAATCAACTAAGAGAAGCTTTCAACTTTAGCGGAACACCTGTTCTTTTTAAAGCTAAAAAACGCGGAGAAAAGTAGAAAAGGGGAGAAAATCCCTTTTTCTAAAACGGTTTTATAATAACCATTGCAACTATTATAAGAAGTAAAATCGTCGGAACTTCGTTGTAGGCTCTAAAAAATTTCCCACTCTTCTTGCACTCATCTATTAAGAGTTTTTCCCTAAAATAACCAAGTGAAAAAAAGTAAGCCATCAGCAAAATAACAAAAAATATCTTTGCATGTAGCCAGCCGCCTGTTGATAAAATATTTACGCCGTAGTGCTCTGTAGATAAAAATATCATAGCCACACCGCTGAGTATAGTTGCCCACATAGCAGGAAGACCTATATATTTATAGATCTTCATCTCCATGATTTTTATAACTTTTACAAAACCCTCATTGTCGGCATTTTCTGCATGATAGACAAAGAGTCTAGGCATGTAAAAAAGTGCCGCAAACCACGAGACTAAAGAGATTATGTGAAACCACAAAACCCAACTATACATATTAATCTTCTACTACTTCTATCTCTTTTATAGAAGTCGCATGATGGGATATAACTTTATCATGTAAGCGACGAAGAGCCTTTGTTGCTCTGTCAATCGCCAAATCTATTGCCGTATCTAAGTCATCATCTTCTTGATTTATAACAACCGGCTGTGCATGAGCTATATGTATATCAAACTCTACTAAAACACCTTTTTTCTCTGTTCTTAAATTCACATTTACAGTCGTAATATCTAATGAATATTTTCTAAAACTCTCAATCGCTGCCTCAATATGCGCTCTTGTATTTGCGTGAAGTGTTATATCTTTTGAGTGAACTTGTACGTTCATAATAAATCCTTTTTTTTCATTTTTTTATAACGATGTCGCCATCTATATACCCATAAATCATACCGAAATAAAGCTAAAATCAGTATAATGCCGTAAATAAAATTTAGAAATTTTTGGAGTTATATAGATGAGAGTTTTAACAGGTATTCAGCCATCGGGAGATCTTCATATCGGGAACTATTTTGGCTCAATCAAGCAGATGGTAGAGGCTCAAGAGCAGAGCCAAACATTTGCTTTTATCGCAAATTATCATGCCATGACAAGTGTAAGTGAGAGTAAAAAACTCGCAGATCTTACCATACAGTGCGCAACAGACTTTTTGGCACTTGGAATTGATCCAAACAGATCTGTTTTTTGGGTTCAATCCGACGTAAAAGAGGTGCTTGAACTTTACTGGGCTTTATCATCTTTTACTCCGATGGGGCTTTTAGAGAGAGCACATAGCTACAAAGACAAAACTGCCAAAGGATTTGCCACAAACCATTCACTCTTCTCATACCCTGTTTTAATGGCGGCAGATATTTTGCTCTTTGGCTCAGAGGTCGTTCCTGTGGGGAAAGACCAGATTCAGCATGTTGAAATCGCAAGAGATATCGCCATAAAATTCAACAACCAATACGGAGATATTTTAACTATTCCGGAGTTTAGAGTTCAAGAAGAAGTTGCTACTGTTCCGGGAATTGACGGACAGAAAATGTCAAAAAGCTACGGAAATATCGTAAATATTTTTGGTGAAGAGAAATCTCAACTAAAAACTATCAAGAAGATAGTTACCGAAAATGTAGCGATGGAAGAGCCAAAAGAGTTTGAAACATGCAATGTTTACAATATGGCAAAACTCTTTTTAGAGGGTGAAAATCTATTAGCACTTCAAGAGAGATACAAAAGTGGCGGAGAAGGACACGGCCACTTTAAAGTCTACCTTGCGGAAGTCATGTGGGAATACTTTAAAGATTTTAGACAAAAAAGAGAGTACTTTGAAGCACATCAAGATGAAGTAAGAGAGATTTTACAAGCGGGTGCACTTAAAGCTAAAGAAGCCGCACTTCCAACGATTGAGAAAATCAGAAGCGTAACTGGCATAAGATACTAACCTCTTCATAGGAAACGGGGATTTATCCCCGTCATATACAAGGATAAATCCTTGCTTCCATACTAAGCTAAAGCATTGTTTATTTCCTATAACACCAAAAATTTCTCTGTATAAAAACGAACTAAATCTAAAAGTTTCTTTTTGCATTTTTTTTCTTAAAAATAAAAAATATTTCTATTTTGTCAACGGCGGAGTTAAATTCGGCAGAAATTCATAAAAAATATTACGAATTG
>CAIUZU010000288.1 GCA_903903705.1 uncultured Helicobacteraceae bacterium | reverse complement strand
GCTTGAACAGCTTTAGTTTTGATAGTATCAAGAATATTTGAGTACTCGTTTAGAGCACCATCAGCAGTTTGAATAAGACCGATAGCATCGTTACCGTTGCTGACAGCTTGACCAAGAGAAGAAGCTTGAGCACGAAGCGCATTTGCAATCGCAAGACCTGAAGCATCATCTGCAGCTTTGTTGATTCTAAGACCTGAAGAGAGTTTGCTTAGAGAATTATCTAAGTTTCTGTTATTTGTTAACGCACTCGCATGAGAACTCATAGCAGCAATATTTGTATTAATTCTAAATCCCATTTTAAATCCTTTTAGGGGAGAGCCTTTTGCTCTCGTTTAATTTTATCTAGGCTTCCTTGCCTTGATGTGAACTAGATCGTCACCGCAGAAAATAACTTTAATTATTTTGTAAAATTTTTTTAAAAATCTTCTATTTCTTCTATTTATACTTTTTTTGCTACACTTGCGAACTTAAAAACAACTACACTATATATAATGTATAGCATATAGGAAAACTATTTGAACTTAATCATCGTCGAATCACCCGCAAAAGCTAAGACTATCAAAAACTTTTTAGGTAAAGAGTATGAAGTTATCGCATCTAAAGGTCATATCCGAGATCTTCCAAAAGCCCGTTTTGGAATCACAATAGATGAAAAAAATCATCTTATACCCACATACAGCGTTGCAAAAGAGAATATGCCGACAGTCAAGCAAATCAAAGATTTGGCAAAAAAGAGTGATATCATCTATATCGCAACCGATGAGGATCGTGAGGGTGAGGCTATAGGATGGCATATAGCACATGCTATAGATAAAAATCCCGAAGAGCTTCCTAGAATCGTGTTTCACGAGATTACAAAAACTGCCATAAATAATGCACTTCTTAATGCTCGCAAAATTGACATGAATATGGTAAACGCACAGCAGGCACGTCGTCTGCTTGACCGTGTGGTGGGTTACAAGCTCTCGCCTCTTCTTAGTTCAAAAATCCAAAAAGGTCTCTCGGCAGGGCGTGTTCAGTCATCGACTCTCAAACTTGTCGTAGACCGTGAAAGAGAGATAAGAGCGTTTGTACCGCAAGAGTACTGGAGCATTGATACGCTATTTAAAAAAGATATAGAAGCAACACTTATCTCTCACAAGGGAGAAAAACTCTCTAAACTCTCGATTGAGAACAAAACTACGGCAGAAGCGATAACCGCAAGTGTAAAAAATGACACATTTGTCATCTCAAATATCGAGACAAAAGAGAGAAGAAGTGCAACGCCTCCGCCGTTTATGACCTCAACTCTTCAGCAAGTCGCTTCAAGCAAACTCGGATTTACTCCTAAAAAAACCATGATGGTAGCTCAAGTGCTTTATGAAGGTGTAAAAACTCCAAACGGAACAAGCGGTGTGATTACCTACATGAGAACGGACTCACTTAATCTTGCAGCAGAAGCGGTTGATGCCGTTCGAGGTGTAATTGAGAGTAGATTTGGAAAAAAATATCTTCCCTTAGAGCCTAAAATTTATACAAAAAAAGCAAAAGGCGCACAAGAAGCACACGAGGCTATTCGTCCAACGATGCTTGATTTTACTCCTGAAATCGCATCATCGTTTTTAAAGGCTGATGAGATCAAACTTTATCGCCTTATATATGAGAGATTTATGTCATGTCAGATGAATGATGCTATCTTTGAACAGCAAAGTATTCTCTTTAACGGAAAAGAGAACGAATACAGAGCAAGCGGGCGAAAGCTTATATTTGACGGTTTTTATGCACTTACGGGAGCTGAAGACAAAGATAAACTGCTGCCGACTTTAAAAGAGGGTGAGAATGCGGTTGTTCAAAGTATCAAGCCTGAACAGCACTTCACAGAACCGCCGGCTCGCTACTCAGAAGCGGCACTTATCAAAAAACTGGAGAGCGAGGGAATCGGGCGACCATCAACTTATGCTCCGACAATAGCGACTCTAAGCAGCAGAACCTATGTGACGATTGAAAAAAAACAGATAGTTCCGACAGACATGGCATTTACCGTAACCGAGATGTTAGAGAAAAACTTTTCCGAGATAGTTGATGTCAGTTTTACGGCAAACATGGAAGAGAAACTTGATGAAGTTGCAGAAGGACAAAATGACTGGCAAAAACTTTTAAGTGACTTCTACTTCCCTTTTGATGAAAAAGTCAAAGAGGGCAAAGAAAATATAGTATCTCTCAAAGTAACCAAACCTCTAGGGCGTCCTTGCCCTAAATGTGGAGAAGAGCTGTTGCTTCGCTCCGGAAGATTTGGAGAGTTTATAGCATGCAGCGCTTATCCGAAATGTAAATATACGGAGCAGGTTGAGGGTGAAAAGAGTGAGAATTCATCCGGCGAAGCAAGCGGTGAAGTATGCGAAAAATGCGGCAAAGAGATGGTGTTAAAGAGTGGCAGAAACGGTCAGTTTTTGGCATGCAGCGGTTACCCTGATTGTAAAAATACAAAAAGCATAAGCGTTGAAGCAAAAATAAGTCTTACTCCATGTCCGGAATGCGGAGGCGAGATAAGCCTCAAAAACTCAAGACGCGGTCCGTTTTGGGGATGTGCAGGATATCCGAAATGTAAGTTTATCTCCAAGTTTGAACCGACAACTCTTAGATGTAAAGAGAGCGGATGCGAGGGTGTTTTGGTGCAAAGAACATACAGAGGCAAAGAGGTCTTTGAGTGTCTCAAATGCAAAACAAGAACGCTTGTAGAAGATATGAAGTAAAACAGCTATGAAGATAGGTATCATTTCAGATACGCACAGAAAGGTTAAAAAAGCCGCACGTGCGATAAACTCTCTCATAAAAGAGGGTGCAGAATTTCTTATCCATGCAGGCGATATCGTTGAGCTTGATATTTTAAATCTGCTTAAAGAGAGCGGTGTCAAATATATAGCCGTTTACGGAAACAATGACGCCCATTTGGCGGAGTATCACACTGAATTTAAACTGGTGCAAGAGCCATACTATTTTAGACTTGCAAATACAAATTTTAAACTTATGCATCTACCCTTTTATCTAATACCCGATGCGGATGTGATTATATATGGACATACGCATAAGTCAAGCGTAGAGTTTATGAATAAAACTCTCTTTATAAACTCAGGCGAGGTGTGCGCAAGAAACAAACCTACCTCTGAGTGGGCAATGCTGGATATAAGTGAAGATGAATTTGTAGTGACGCTCTATACAAGGCAAAACAAAAGCGACACTATCGAAGAACAAGAGTTCAGATTTAAAAGAGATGAGAATGAGTAAAGAGATATTTTTATGCTCCATTTGTAATATAAACAGCGGTACATGTAATGAAGATTGCAAGTTTTGTTCACAAAGTGTACGATACAAAGCTGATATAGAGCGATATAAACAAAAAGACATATCACTTATCATAGAAGAGGCAAAAGCCGCTCAAAATGGCGGTGCGCTTGGCTTTTGTCTTGTTACTTCAGATAAAGGGCTTAACGACAAAACCCTCTCTTTTGTCTGCTCTATAGCTGAGATTTTAACAAAAGAAGTACCAAAACTCAGACTAATCGCTTGCAATGGGACGGCAACTTTAGAACAGTTGCTCATACTAAAAGCTTCCGGCATCAAAGCTTACAACCATAACCTTGAGACTTCAAGAGCGTTCTATGACCAGATCTGCACAACCCACTCTTGGGATGAGAGATACGAGACATGCCAAAATGTAAACAAAGCCGGTTTAGTTCTTATAAGCGGCGGTATTTTCGGGCTTGGAGAGACTGGGGAAGAGAGAATTTCTATGCTTGAATCTCTAAATTCACTAAACCCTGCGTCAGTTCCTATAAACTTTTATCATCATAATGAAGCACTGCAGCTAAAACCAAATTCTCTCAGTGTTGATGAAGCACTCTCTCTTATACAACTTACCAGAGATATGATTCCAAATGCACAAAGAATTATGGTTGCAGGTGGACGAGAGTTGATGTTTGGCGAAAGACAAAAAGAGATTTTCTCGCATGGTGCGAATTCGATTGTTATAGGAAATTACCTAACAACAAGCGGACGTGAAATAGGCAAAGATTTGGAGATGTTACAATCTCTAAATCTCGCTATTGCAAAAGGCGTGTAGGTTGAATAATGAGTAGTTCTATACTTTTTATCGGAATAGCTTTTTTACTTGTAATATCTCCTGTTTTCTCAAAAATTACAAAGCTTCCGATAGTCGTAGTGGAGATTTTACTTGGTTCACTAGCCGTATGGTTTGGGCTTTTAGATACAAATAGTGAGATTTTTAAATATTTAGCAAAGATAGGTTTCTTCTACCTGATGTTTTTAGCAGGGCTTGAGATAAACCTAAAAAACTTTGTCGCACAAAGAGGAAAGCTTTTAAAGAGTGCCATCGTCTACTTTATAACCCTATACTCGCTATCCATCGGGATTTACATGTTTTTTGATCTCAATCCCGTTTATATAGTCATTATCCCCATCGTTTCTCTTGGAATGATTATGGCTCTTATCAATGAGTACGGCAAAAAATATAAATGGCTTGAAATAGTTCTTCTTGTAGGCGTAATCGGAGAGATAATAAGTATATCTGCTATTGTAATTTATGAATCATACATACATAACGGTGTCGGTTTTGAGCTATTTAAAAATATATCTATCTTTTTTATCGTGCTCTTTCTTATCTACCAATCTTTCAAGCTTTTAAATATTCTCTTCTGGTGGTTTCCTGAGTTAAAAACGCTTATCATGCCTGAAGACGACTCTAAAGTTGAGAGTGTCAGGATTAGTGTAGCACTATTTATCGTACTTATTGCCATTATGGAAATACTCCATATTGACAAGGTTTTGGGCGCCTTTTTCGCAGGTATATATATAGCTAACTTTTTTGAGCATAAAAAGGATTTGCCTCACACACTGCATAAAGTCGGATTTGGCTTTTTAGTTCCCGTTTTTTTTATATATGTCGGAACAACGATGGACTTAAATCTTATCTTTAGCACTGAAATTCTCTCGCATGCATTGCTTATTTTAAGTGCTTTAGTTTTTGTAAGAGTTGTCAGTTCCTATCTTGCATACAGTTCACATCTCAATCCTGTTGAAACACTTCTTCTAGCTCTTGGAGATTCTATGCCGCTTACCTTTATTATCGCTATTGCAACCATCGCTTATGAAGCAACACTTATCTCTAAAAATGAATATCTTTCGCTCATAGTAGCAGGTATGCTCTCGGGAGTCATCATCATGAGTCTGTTAAAATTTTTAATAGCTTATATCTACAAAACAAAAGTCGAGTAATCCAAGATGAAAACATTTAAACTATTTCTATTTTTATCGGTTTTTACATCACTCATGTATGCTCAAACTCCATTTGTTCTAACAGGGGTGAAGAGTTACTACCCTGTTGTTGAGATAAACAGCGATAAAATAGATCCGAAATATAAGCAGATTATCCTAGATATGATGATAAAAAAATCAACTGAACTTAAAATTGACACAAAAAATTTCTCTTCAAGGTCTCTTGCATACCTCATCGGCTTTGTAAGCGTCGGTGATACGATTGCTCTCAAGATAGAGCTTATGCTTGGAGAGAATGCCATAAGGGTAGACACAAAAGAGGAGATCTTTGTTATCTCTTACATGAGTAGTCGCACATTTGTTCCCGAAGAGTTGGGAAGTGAGCTGCTCGATAGTGCCGAGGAGATGCTTGATGCTTTTGTATTACAATATAAGGAGGATAATTTATGAAAAAACTAATTTTGTTGCTTGCCATGATTACAACTATGTTGGCAGAGGGCTACAAAGATTTTGCCAAAGAGATGGCGTATGAAACAAACTATAAAACTGCACTGGAGAGAGCAAAAAAAGAGAATAAAAATCTTATGGTTTTGATGGTAACAAATTACTGTCCATGGTGTACAAAGTTTGAGAAAAAAACACTCAGTGACAAAAGTGTGGATAGTGTTATAAAGGCTAAATATATTCCTCTCATCCTCAACAAAGAGGAGAAGAATTTTCCAAAATATTTAGAGACTCCTATCGTTCCGGCTCTCTTTTTTGTAAAACCAAACGAAGATAAAGCTTTTTATGAGAATGTCGGCTTTTCAAATAAAACCGACTTTTTAAATCTTTTAGAACAGCTAGACTAAACTTTTTTCAATATTTTAATGCATAATATCAGTAATCAGCAATGATGTTTTTGTATATGGCAGGCGATAGCGTACCCGTGATTTAGCCCAAGAGCTATGCTTCCGCCTGACTCTTGTGTTATATCTCCTGCAACAAAAAGTCCCTCAATATTTGTTTGGTAGTTCTCGTCATGTACGGGTTTGCCGTCTTGCTCTTTTATGCCTGAGTTTGCCAAAAATGCACTCGGAGTTGTTCCGCCGATAGCATAAATGACTCTGTCGTAAGTTTGCGGCTCACGCTCGCTAAAAATCACTCTGACTCTACCGTTGTCATCTTCTAAAGCTTGTATTTCCGCTCCAAGCATAGCTTCAAGCTCTTTATGTGCGATGGCATTTGCTATATCGTTTTGATTTGTCGGATTTGCTCGTCTGAAGCTCTCTCTTCTATAGCAAATTGTGACACTGTTTTTACTGCTTAGGTCAACCGCATACTCAATTGCACTATCGCCGCCGCCCACCACTAAAACTTTCTCATCTCCGACACAATCATCAAGCGTAAATCCTACTCTTTTTTTGATTTCAAGAGGTATCTTATAGTCAGGTTTATTCGGTTTTCCCATTCTGCCGATAGTTACGACTACATACTTTGCTTTTACGCTTCCTCCTGCAATAGATACCTCAAAATGGTCATGCAGTTTTTTTATACTTTGAACTTCCGTATGCGTTTGAAGCTTAACTGAGTGATGTGCTATGATCTCATCAAAGAAGTCTAAAGTAGTCTCTTTTGTTCCGTCTACAAAGTAGATTCTGCCGTCAAGCTCAACTTTTTGCCCTTTCCAATCTTTATCTACTCTCTTATTATCTTTATAATATTTTCTGATTGTGGAGTTGTGATTTTGGTCTTTTTCCAGCAAAACGATATCTCTGATTCCCTGTAAGTAACTCTCTACCGCCGTTGCAATTCCGGCCGGACCTGCTCCTATGATTGCAAGATTGTATATATGACTCATACTAAAATCCTTCGTTATAATTGCGGCTATTCTAACACAATTAAAAAACAATCTAAATATATTTTGTACTATAATTTGCAAATTAAATCTATTTTTTTGGAAACCCGCATTATGAACCTTTTTAATTATGCCTAAAATCGACAACAAAACATTCTACTCCACTGCCATAGAGAAATACGGCATAACGGCTAAAGGCGTAAACTGGCACTCAAAAGAGTCGCAAAAACTAAGATTTGACATTATTTTAGATATGTTGCCGCAGGATATGAGCAGTTACAGCATTGCCGATGCCGGATGCGGATTTGGAGATTTGTATCTCTACATGTTAAAGAAAAAAAGAGCACCAAAAGAGTACATAGGTATAGATTCGCTTGAAGAGATGTATGCGATTGCGTTAAATAACACAGGGTGCGAAATAGTCGTAGCCGATATTTGTGCCGACAAACTCCCATCTGCCGACTTTTACGTCTGCAGCGGTGCTATGAATGTGCTGGAGAGTTTTGAGACACATCTTTTTGTACGAAACTGCTTCTTGTCATGTAGAGTCGGTTTCATCTTCAATGTGCTTCACGGCAAAAAAAAGAGCCAAACTTACAACTACATGACAACCGCAGAGATAGAGCAGCTTGCAAAAGATCTTGATGTTAAAAAAGTTCTTATAAGAGATGATTACATGGATGATGACATAACGGTTATGTTTTTAAAAGAGTCCATCTAATGTGTGCCGTCTTTGGGATTATAGGAGAGTATGAGGAAAATCTAGCCAAAAAAGCTCTCTCAACTCTCACACACAGAGGACCGGACTTTTGCGGAATTGAGCAAAGAGAGAGGCTTTTTTTTGCCCACCAAAGACTTAGCATCATGGATACATCGTCTGCTTCAAACCAACCGATAAAGCATGAGAAAATATTACTTTCTTTCAACGGAGAGATCTACAACTTCAAAGAGCTAAAAGAAGAACTATCATCAGAATTTAGTTTTAAAACACAACGAGAGGGCGAGGTTATTATCGCCGCTTATCTAAGATGGGGTGTCGAGTTTGTAAACCATCTTCGAGGCATGTTCGCCATCGCACTTTTAGATGATGAAACGCTCTATCTTTTTCGTGACAGACTCGGTAAAAAACCGCTCTTTTATCTACATGAGAGGGCTTTTATATTTGCCTCGGAAATAAAAGCACTTGTACCGTTTTTACACAAAACAGAGATGGATGAAGATGCGCTTCTGGGTTATCTCTCCTTTTTAGCTCCTACTCCGCCCTTTACCTTTTTTAAAAATATAAAAAAGCTCTCCGGTGGAGAGTACCTCTCGTTTAAAAACGGACAAATCGAGATAAAAAGATATTTTGACCTGCTTGATGTTACGCCAAATCTCATTACCGATAGAGATAAAGCGGTTTTTTTAGTGCAAAAGATGCTGCAAGAGTCCATAAACATAAGACTAAATTCCGATGTGCCTATGGCATCTCTGCTCTCAGGCGGAATAGACAGTGCCGCCATAAACGCTTATGCCATAAAAAATGGAGTAAATCTGCAAACCTACACTTTGGGGTACAAAAATTTTACAAAATATGACGAGAGACAAAACGCAAGAGAGAGTGCAGAGCTTCTAGGCGTAAAAAATAAAGAGATTGAAATTTCGCAAAGCGACTATTTGGATGCACTCGATAAAACCCTTGACACGCTTGATGAGCCGCTAAATGATCCTGCCGCAGTTCCACTCTATCTGCTCTTTGAAGCAATAAAAAAAGATGGGTACAAAGTAGTTTTAAGCGGTGAGGGAAGCGATGAGCTATTTTTGGGGTATAGACAATATTTTGAGTTTTTGGACATAGAGAGTCTTAGCAAGCTAAAAAACAAAAATTGGCTCAGCGGATATTTTCACTCTAATTTCTCCATGAACAGAGAGTGGGAACGATATAAAAGAGTTTTTGACAATACCCTGCTTTTTCGAACTACGGGTGAGAATTTTACGGACTTGCAAAAAAATGTTTCAATGCGAAGAAATGTCAGAGACAACGAGTCGCTAAAATATCTCAAAAGTTATAGAGACAGATTTGAAAACTCCGCACATACGGATGAGAGCATCTGGTACAGCTACATTGACTTACATCTTTTTCAAGCAGAGCATTTTTTGACAAAGCTAGATCGTGTCAGCATGGCTCACTCCATCGAGTCACGAACCCCTTTTTTAGACCATAAATTGGCATCTCTTGTTTTTAGCATAGACCCAAAACTTCGCTATGAGGATGGAGTTACAAAGTCGCTTTTAAAGTCCGCTCTAAAACCGATTGTAGATGAAAAAATACTTTTACGCAGAAAAAAAGGGTTTTCAAACCCGTTTATGGAGTATCTCATAGAGAGCAAAAAAATAGCACTTATAAAAGAGGTAAATGACAAAACAGGGATATTTAAAAAAGATATTTTGGATGAGCATATACAAAAAGCCGCAAGTGGCGGCTTTAAGCAACATGTATGGGGACTCTATGTTTTGAGTGTTTGGCTGAAAAAATATTTGCTGTGAGTATTCATATATATTATTAATGAAGCTATGTTTAATCAATTTTGTAAAAAAAATATAACTGAAAAATTCAATGAAATGAGTTAAGCAGAAGCCACAGCCTTTGTTGAGTTAATTTAGTATTTATTTTATACTTTTATATTTACATTGATACTTTTATTTGCTACAATCTATGACATGAAAGATACAGAATTAAGCAGAATAATGGGTATCCCCTTACAAACAGTCAAAGAGTGGAAGACGACGGATAATTACCGTAAAGACTTATATGAGTTTTTAAAAACATTGCCAGAAGAGTTTTTGAGAGAAAGACTTGACATGGTTAAGAAGATGAGAGAGGTAAAATTATGAAATCTTTGAGAGTAGCATCTTTTTTTTCAGGTTGCGGAGGGCTTGATTTGGGGTTAGAGGGTGGTTTTTGGATTCATTCTAAAAATATTCTAAACCAAAATTGGGCTAATAAAAAAAGAGGCAACTTTGTAAAACTAAAATCAACATGCTTTAAAACAGTGTTTGCTTGTGACATCAAGCCCTCAGCGAAAAAAGCATGGGAGGGCTACTTTAAAAGAGATGATGTGTTTCACCTTGAAAGTATCGTGGATTTGGTAAAAAAAGCAAAAAATGGAGAGTTCGTTTTCCCTGCTGCAGATGTTGTTACAGGCGGTTTTCCTTGCCAAGACTTTAGTGTAGCAGGGAAACGTAACGGGTTTAACTCACATAAAACACATCAAAATCAAATCAATCATGATGCCCCGACGATAGAGACAAGGGGAATGCTTTACTACTGGCTTAGAGAGGCAATTTCGGTTATAAATCCAAAGGTTTTTATTGCTGAAAATGTCAAGGGTCTGGTAAGCATGGGAGAGGTAAAAGATATTATCGCAAATGATTTTAGAAATATTAATGGTGGGTATATCGTTTTAGATCCAAAAGTGCTTCATGCAGGTAACTATGGCGTTGCTCAAACTAGAGAGAGAATTATTTTTATCGGTATTCGTAAAGATTTACTCTCTCAAACAATTATCAAAAAAATACAAAGCGGTAAAATTAGCCTTTATCCTGAGCCAACGCACGATTACAAAACCAATTTTGTAACCGTAAGCGATGCTATATTTGATTTATGTGAACCAGAACAAAGCAAAGATTTATCGCATCAAAAGTACTCAAAAGCTAAATGGTATGGCAAGCATTGTCAAGGTCAAACTGAAATAAACCCGAATAAACTCTCCCCGACCATCAGGGCGGAACATCATGGAAATATTGAGTTTAGAAGGCTTGCAAAGGAAAATGGCGGCATTATAGAAAGTGAGTTCAACCTCCCACAAAGAAGACTAAGCGTTAGAGAATGTGCTAGAATTCAGACATTTCCAGATGATTATGAATTTGTAACTGATAAAATCGGAGCATCCGAAGCCTATAAGCTTGTTGGTAATGCAGTGCCGCCTTTATTAGGATATCACATTGCTAAACAACTTGAAGCAGTTTGGTCATCAATATTTGTAGAGCAAACAGATAAAACAGAATCTTCTCTTAAAGAGGTGGCATAGTGGCAAGAGCACAAACAATATTTTCAGAACTTTGTGTAGCTGTTGCTATTGCCGATACGGTGGAGGTTCGAGATATAGAGAATGTCGATACCAATAGTGCATCTATTTACGAAAATGAGCTTATTGCACGAAAAGATAGCAAACAAAAAGCTGCATCAATAAATGCTTTGAGTCTGTCAGGAAAAGCTGTTAGAAAATACTTGTTAGATAATGGAATTACTCCAAGGAGGGTTATATGGACAGGCAGTCAAAGTATTGGCGCTATGGTAGCAGTAGCAAAAGATATTGAAGTTGCAAACTACAGAATATCTGTTAAGGAAAATGCGAATGTTTTTATAAATGGTTCGCCGATAACTGTTTTTGAAGATATGCCAAGCGGTATTTTTGGGCAAAAACGCAAAGGGCGTGATTGGTTTGCTCAATCTGCTCATAATGAGTTCCAAAATTATTATTCTGTATGTAGGCAATATTCATCTATATCCAATCAACATGAGAGAGTTGAAGATTTTTATAAAAATTCAAAGAAAGAACAAAAAAAGCTATTTGGAGCAGATGTGGCGAAACTTCACAATAGTGAAAATGAAGCTGTATTAAGAGCATATTCTGAGTTTTGCAATAAAGTAAGTGTTGCATCTGCACAAATATTTAATGAGAATCTTGCAGCTTTTAGAAGCATACATAGCTCACACAATGCTCTTCAACCAATATTTCATTACTTCTTTAGAATAAATGGCATCAAGTATATTCTTGCAGGAACAGAAAATAATAAACCATTTGCCGTCATATTGCATGCAAGTTCAGAATGGACGAGGGAATATCAGTTTTTAGGTATCACGGCATCGCCAAAATTTGCAGGGCAACCCGAAGTATTATTGTCGTTTAGGTTTAAAAAAATATCGACAAAAGAAGAGTTCATTTTTGATTTAAAGGTTGAAATTCGATGGTCACATGGGAAGTTTTGCGGAAATCCAGAGGCAAAAGTGTATAAAACATGGTCTTATACTGAACTTCCTTGGTCTGAAAATCTTTATCTAAACTAGCACTTTTCTTGGCAAGTGCTAGCATGTGTAAGTAGCTCAACACTTCAAATAGCTAAAGCATCTTTGAAATAAAATAGAAAAATTAAGCTAATTTTTTATAAATTTCGATATCTTGCTTTAACAATGAGTTGATAATAGTATTTAATGAAAAATCTTTTGTATTTTCCATTTTATCCACAAAAGAACTCTTAATATCATCATCCAAATATATTGGAATGACTAACTCATTTAAAGGTCTATAAAATTTGCCTTGCTCTGCATTTGTGAAATCATACTCTTTTTTCATACTTCCACTTTAAGTGAACTTAGAGGAAGAAACTGTGAGATTTCAGGGTCATAGTACTCTATCTCGCCGCTCTCTATATCGTAAACCCAGCCGTGAATTGCAATTTTACCTTCATCAACTCTATTTTTAACAGATGGATAAGTTAAAAGGTTTTCCAGTTGAGATATAACGGATAGCTTTTCTGTCAAACGGTATAAAACCTCTTTATCGGCATGCAAGCCTAAAGCCAAGATTGCCTGCGATTTTGCGCTCTCTCCAAGTGTCAGCCATGTTTTTGTATGAACAAGCTCTGGATTATTTTCACAGCTTTTTGTGTGGATTGCCTCTATTGCTCCACATTTTGTGTGCCCGCAAACAATAATATTTTTTACCTCTAAAACGCTGACTGCATACTCTATAGCCGAAGCGGTAGAGTGGAAATCCTCATCAGGCTTGTACGGAGCGACAAAATTACCGACATTTCTTATGACAAAGAGATCACCCGGAGCACTTCTTGTGATAAGATTTGGTAAAACTCTGGAGTCTGAACAACCTATATAGAGGGCTTTTGGAGTTTGACCTTTCTCTGCCAACTGCAAAAATTCTTTTTCATAAGCTTTAAAGTAACTCTTTTGAAAGAGTTCATTTCCTAAAATCATATCGTTGTATGTCATAATAGAAATCCTCAGAAATTTTTGAAATTATAGCTAAATAATTTTTCTAGC
>CAIUZU010000287.1 GCA_903903705.1 uncultured Helicobacteraceae bacterium | reverse complement strand
TCCGGCTCCGAAGTGGATTTTCGGTTTGCCAAACGGTAAAAACTCGATTTGAGGCGTTATGTAACCTGCTGTTCCGCTGAATGCTTTAAAGGGAAGCATAGATCTAAGCATCGCATTTGTGTCGCTGCCCATATCTGTTGAAGTGTTGTAGATAAAATTATACTCGACTCCTATGTTTATCTGATTTGTAATCGCCTTTGTAGTTGAGAGATCAAAGCTTAGCTCATTGCCGAAGTCGTAACTATTGTCTGCTTTTGGTCTGTATGTGTACATGCTGTGAGCATCAATCTCCCAGCTATCATCTACCATGTAAGAGAGTCCCATTCCAAGTTTATACTCAAACTCTCCACTTCCCATCTGTGTAGGCATCGGAGTATCTATGCCCGTTGCAAAAGCAGGCGCTTTTTTGAACCCGTTATCTGTAGATCCGGTTGGGAGTTTTACTCCGCCATCAAGAGAGAGTTGAAATCCATACTCGCTCATCGGCAAGATCACATGTCTAGCGACTAGAATCACATCACCGACTCCGCTGTTATCTATCGCTACGTCATTAGTTGCGAGTTTAGCGGTTGCTTCTATATTTTTATATGGAACTATCAATCCTACAGTCGTTGTTTTACTTAGCCCGTAGTTTAACTTTAGCAGAGTTACGTTTGCCGTCGCATCTAAGTTTTCTCTGTTTTGCACTTCGCTTGAGCCGTTAAACATATTTTCTCTATCAAACTGTATATGTTTAAGCGTCATTTTTACTTTGCCCTCAGGCAAAACCATGGCACCGCCTTTTGAGTTCATAGCCGGAATTACATCGGCGCTAAGCAAGATGGGAGTTATTAAAAGTGAAGAGATTACTAAATTTTTCATATTTTTCCTTTTATATACAATGATATTCATTCTCATTTGGAAGTGTAGTTAAAGATAACTTAATTGAAGATAAATATGATACTCATTTTCAAATTCAAAAATTTAATAACTTTAAGATAAAATTTCGCCATGAATTTAGAACAATATAAAAAAGCGGTAGAGCTTTTAAACCTCTACTCATATCACTACTATGTACAGGATAATCCCATAACGACGGATGAGGTGTACGACAAGCTTTACCATGAAGTTTTGGAGTATGAAGAGAACCATGAAGATAATATTTTAAAAGAATCTCCGACGCAAAGGGTGGGAGATGTCATATCTGATGGCTTTTCTAAAGCTTCTCATCTTAGCCGCATGTGGAGCTTAGAGGATGTTTTTGATGCCGATGGTTTGCAAAAATGGCTTACTAAAACCTATAAACTCGATAGTAATATCTCTTTTTACTGTGAGCCGAAATATGACGGTGCATCGCTAAACTTGATATATGAAAACGGCGAGTTAACTCAAGCGATAACAAGAGGCGATGGAGAAGTAGGCGAACTTATCACTCAAAATGTAAAGACAATTCGCTCAATTCCGCTCACAATCGCCCATAAAGAGAAGATTGAAATTCGGGGCGAAGTCGTCATCTACAAAGATGAGTTTGAGAGGATTAATGAAGCAAGGTTAAAATCAGGCGAAGCGGTTTTTGCAAATCCTAGAAACGCTGCGGCAGGGAGTTTAAGACAGCTTGACTCCAAAATAACCGCTTCAAGAAATCTGGTGTTTTTGCCATACGGAGTCGGAGAAAATTCGCTTGAACATAAGCTTTTAAGCCAAAGAATGGAGTATATCTACTCTTTGGGTTTTAAAAAGCCGCCTCTTAGTGCTACATGTAGAGATTTTGATGAGATAGAAGCCGTATACCAAGAGATGAACAAGAATCGTGAGAGTTACGCCATGATGCTTGATGGAATGGTTATCAAAGTAAACGAAATAGCCGCTCAGATAGATATGGGTTACACCGTCAAAAACCCTCGTTTCTCCGTTGCATATAAATTTCCTGCCGTTGAGAAGATAACGACTTTAAAAGAGATAATTCTCCAAGTAGGAAGAAGCGGAGTCGTTACTCCCGTGGCAATCGTAAAGCCGACAAATATCGACGGTGTCGTAGTTGAGCGTGCAACTCTGCACAACTTTGACGAGATACAGAGAAAAGATATCCGCATAAACGATAAAGTTATTATTCTTAGAAGCGGTGATGTTATACCAAAAATCATAAAGGTTTTAACACATGAGAGAAAAGGGAATGAAGTCGAATATGAGAGACCGAAAAACTGCCCTGTTTGCGGCAGTGAACTACTGGATGAAGGCGTTCTTTTAAAGTGTCAAAACCTAAAGTGCGAGGCGAGAGTTATAAACTCTATCATCTATTTTGCTTCAAAACCATGTCTAAATATTGACGGTTTGGGGAGCAAGATAGTTGAAGCGCTTTTTAATGCGGGAGTGATAAAAAGTGTTCTTGATTTGTTTGATTTAACCTTAGAAAAGCTCTTGGCATTGGATGGTTTTAAAGAGAAAAAATCTCAAAATCTTCTTGATTCACTTCAAAATGCAAAAGGGTGTGACTACTGGCGTTTTATAAACTCTTTGGGGATTGAACATATAGGAGAGGTTGCATCAAAAACACTGAGTGAGCGTTTTGGAAGCGGTTTTATAGATGCTTCAAAAGACGAGATAGTTGCACTTGATGGTTTTGGTGAAGAGATGGCGGAGTCTGTTTTGGAGTTTGTAAGAGTAAACAGAGACACTATTTTAAAACTGCAAAGTATCTTGAAACCGCTTGAACCCAAGAAGAGAGAAGAGGCAAAAGAGAATCCGTTTAAGGCAAAAAGTGTTGTTTTAACCGGAAGCATGAGCCAAAGCAGAGACGTGATAAAAGAGATGTTGGAAGATCTGGGCGCAAAAGTAGTAAGTTCTGTTTCAAAAAAGACGGATTTTGTTATTTACGGCGAAGATGCCGGAAGCAAATATGATAAAGCCATGAGTTTGGGCGTAGCATGTTTAAGTGAGAAAGAGATGAGGGATAAAATTGAGCAGGTTGGATAACTATTTAGTCGAAAAAGGGCTATGTGAAAGTAGAAATAAAGCGCAGGCAGTTGTAAAAGAGGGGCTTGTAAGCGTAAACGGCGAGCAGACAATCAAGAGTTCGTTTGTGTTAAAACAGGGCGACAAAGTTGTGGTAAAAAAGCATAAAGAGTATGTGTCACGTGCGGCTTTTAAACTAAGCAGTTTTTTGGATGAGCTGAAACTTGATGTAAAAGATAAAGTTGCACTTGACATCGGCTCATCAACAGGCGGTTTTACGCAGGTTCTTTTAGAGAGTGGCGTAAGAGAAGTAACTGCCGTTGATGTCGGGCGAAATCAGTTACATACAAGCCTAAAAAACGATAGCAGAGTCCACTCGCATGAAGAGTGCGATATAAGAGAGTTTAAGAGCGACAAAGAGTTTGATGTAGTAGTGAGCGATGTGGCTTTTATATCGCTGCTTAACATCTTGGATGATGTAGATAGACTCTCAAAAAAAACTATAATTTTACTTTTTAAACCGCAGTTTGAAGTAGGACGAGAAGCGAAAAGAGATAAAAACGGTGTCGTAACCGATGAAAAAGCCATCTTGCATGCTATGATAAAATTTGAAGATGCATGTGCTTTGTTGGGGTGGAAATTGGTTCTAAAATCCGCTTCAAAACTAACAGGCAAAGAGGGCAATCTGGAATATTGTTACTGCTTTGAGAAGTGATTTTAGATAAAATATAACAAATTGCAATACTTTTTGAGTTGATTCATTTGAGAAGCTATAATGCCCAAAATGATAGTTAAAGGTAAAACCGATGAAACCGCATGAATCTATCAAACTTTTTGAAGAGAAAAAAGTAAGAACTCTCTGGGATGATGAGCAAGAGAAATGGTATATATCTATCGTAGATGCTATTGAAATTTTGACGGATAGTCAAGACTTTCAAAGAGCAAGAAAATACTGGAATAAGTTAAAACAACGCCTGAGAGATGAAGGAAATGAAACGGTGACAAATTGTCACCAGTTGAAGATGAAAGCGGTCGATGGAAAAATGAGGCTTACGGATGTAGCCGATACGGAGCAGCTTTTTAGGTTGATTCAGTCCATTCCCTCGCCAAAAGCAGAGCCTTTTAAGCTTTGGTTGGCTCGTGTCGGAAGTGAGCGGCTCGATGAGATGAGCGACCCTGAACTTAGTATCGACAGAGCATTAAAACAGTATTTGGAACTCGGATACAGCCAAAACTGGATAAATCAAAGACTAAAAAGCATAGAGATACGAAAAGAGCTAACCGATGAGTGGAATAGAGTTGGAGTGCAAGAGGGAGCAGAGTTTGCGACACTCACGGACATTATCACAAAAACTTGGGCGGATAAAACAACAAAAGAGTACAAAATCCTAAAAGGTCTCAAAAAAGAGAACTTGCGGGACAATATGACAAATACGGAGCTGATTTTAAATATGTTGGCGGAAGCTTCTACTAAAGATATCTCAGAAGCGATAAATCCTAAAAGTTTTGAAGAGAGCAGAGAAGTTGCACAACAAGGCGGCAATGTAGCAAAAGTAGCAAGAGCCGAACTTGAAGCTAAAACAGGTAAAAAGGTAGTGACAAGCAAAAACACAAAAAATTTGCTTGAAGATAATGAAAAAAAGAAATGCTAAAGAAACAGGATGCAAAATGATGCCTTTTAACAATCTCGGATTTGTCTTTAAACATTTCGGCTCCATAATATATTCCAAACCCATTTTGGATGATTTGTGTCTGTTTTTGCAAGGATTTACCGACAAAGAAAGCGTCTTGGATATCGGTGCAGGTACTGGGGTGATGAGCGAGTTCGCCTACAGATGCAACGACAATTTGAGGTATGTGGCAGTCGACCCTGCCGAGGGAATGCTCAAATATGCTCCGCCGTATCTGGAAACTCATATCGCAAACGCTGAGTCGCTGCCGTTTGAAGATGATAGTTTTGATGCCGTCTTTATGGGAGAATCCCTGCACCATTTTAATGACCCGAATGCCGCATTTGCAGAAGTGGTACGGGTACTAAAAGAGGGCGGAAGACTTTTTATATATGATTTTGATAAAGGCACATTTTTGGGCAAGAGCATCTGTTTGATGGAAAAACTATTCGGAGAACCTGCCAATTTTTATAAGCCGAGTGTCTTAAAAGAGATACTTGAAAATTACGGTTTTACAGTGAAAATCAATAAGCATAAATGGCGATATACCGCTAGTGCTTCTCTCTAAAAATATCAAATGATTTTCTCATTTAAATGAACATTTTTTGTGTTGGTTTAATTAGCTGATATCAAGCTGTTTGATATATAATGTTTGTTGGATAAATGGCTAGGTTACTAAATAATGGAGTTTAAATGGTAATACAATTAAAAAAATTAACAGAAGAATACAATGCTTTACTTAGTCTTTCTAAGTATGATGATTTGTCAGATTTACAAGTTGCTAGAGTTATTAGCTTGACAACTAGTGCAAGGGCAGCGATTGAGAGAATTGCAGGAAAACATTCAGCATACTACAGACAAGCAGAAGAAATTATTAAAAATGGAGGATATCCTGGTTACGTTTGTAGTCAAATTATAGGAGTTGTTGACTCTTTAAAAATTGATGTTGAACTAGGCTATTTAAAATCACATGAAGAATTAATTCATGGTGAATTATTTTCAGATTTTATAGAGATGTCAAAACATTTAATTTCGGAAGGCTACAAAGACCCAGCTGCTGTTATAGCTGGAACTACATTAGAATCTCATCTTAAAAATTTATGTATTAAATTTTCTATAGATCTAACTTTTGAAAAAGATGGCAAAAATATTAGTAAAAAAGCAGACGTACTAAATTCTGAATTAGTCAAAGAAGGTGCATATTCAAAATTAGACCAAAAAAATATTACTGCATGGTTAGATTTAAGAAATAAAGCTGCACATGGACACTATGGTGAATACACGAAAGAGCAAGTGGATTTACTAATTAATAGTATAAGTAATTTTATAGCAAGACACCCAGCATAAAAACCTAACAAAAAATAGGAGCCGATATAAAATTACACCCAGTGAAGAATGGCACTTACTTAAGGAAAAAAGAGCCAAAAAAGCCTAATATGTTTACCTGTTTATGTAAATCTGCTTGGA
>CAIUZU010000286.1 GCA_903903705.1 uncultured Helicobacteraceae bacterium | reverse complement strand
TATTATGTCAAAGAAAATCATGACTACAACAGCTGGAAATACTATAGCGGACAACCAAAACTCACTAAGTGCAGGGTCTAGAGGTCCGCTTTTAATGCAGGACTATCAGCTGCTTGAAAAATTAGCTCATCAAAATAGAGAAAGAATCCCCGAGAGAGTCGTTCATGCAAAAGGAAGTGCGGCTTTTGGAACACTAAGCATTACAAATGATATATCAAAATATACCAAAGCAAAGGTGCTTCAAAAAGGCGCTAAAACAAAACTTCTTCTTAGATTTTCAACTGTTGCCGGCGAGAGAGGAGCTGCCGATGCAGAGAGAGATGTAAGAGGTTTTGCACTTAAATTTTATACAACAGAGGGAAATTGGGATTTAGTAGGAAACAATACTCCCGTATTTTTTGTCCGTGACCCTCAAAAGTTTCCTGACTTTATCCACACGCAAAAAAGAGATCCTAGATCAAACCTAAGAAGCAACACGGCTGCATGGGATTTTTGGAGCCTCTCACCTGAGAGCCTTCATCAGGTTACTATTTTAATGTCAGATAGAGGATTACCAAAAGGGTTTCGACATGTAAACGGGTTTGGCTCTCATACATACAGCCTTATCAGTGAACAAAATGAGAGATTTTGGGTGAAATTTCACTTTAAAACAAAGCAGGGAATACAAAACTACACCAACCGCGAAGCAGAAGCGGTTGTAGCAAAAGATAGAGAGAGTTCTCAAAGAGATCTTTATGAAGCGATAGAGAGGGGCGAATACCCGAAATGGAATTTCCAGATTCAGATAATGAGCGATGAAGAGGCTAAAAATTGCCCGTTTAACCCATTTGATTTGACAAAAGTTTGGCCACACGCCAATTATCCAATTATAGAAGTAGGAGAAATGGAGCTAAATAAAAACCCGGATAACTACTTTATGCAGGTAGAACAATCCTCTTTCAGCCCATCAAATATAGTACCGGGAATCAGCTGGTCGCCTGATAAGATGCTTCAAGCTAGAATCTTTTCTTATGCCGATGCTCACAGATACAGAGTCGGAACGCACTATGAAATGCTACCCGTAAACAGACCTATTGTAGAGGTCAATACTTACCACATGGACGGCTCTATGAACTTTAGCGAACCAAGTGCATCAAAAGCGTACTATGAGCCTAACAGTTTTGATGGAGCAGTAGAAAATAGAGACTTTTTAGAGCCGCCCTTCCCTGTTGATGGTGATGGCTATAGATATAACCACCGAGAGGGCAATGACGATTTTTCACAGCCTAGAGCACTTTTTACTCTTATGAACGCTTCTCAAAAAGAGCAGCTATTTAGCAATATAGCCGATTCCATGGACGGTGTACCACAAAATATAAGAGATAGACAAATCGCGCTTTTTGAAAAAGTTCATCCCGACTATGCGGCAGGCGTAAAAAAAGCTCTGCAAAAATAGATGCTGACACTTAGCCAAGAGGAAGAGAGACGCTACGAGGAGCTTCAGCTTATGGCACTACAGTTTGCAAGAGAGGGCGAGAGCGCCATCTTGCAGAGCATGGTAGAAGCCGGACTAAGTCCAAATACTACAGATAACAGAGGAAATTCACTTCTTATGTTATCTGCTTACAACGCAAATACTTCTACATGTAAGATGCTGCTTGATTTTGGAGCAAATCCAAATAGCTCAAACGACCATGGGCATAGCATACTTGCAGGAGCTGCTTTTAAAGGGTACTTAGATATTTGCAAAATTCTTGTTGAGCATGGAGCCCAAATAGATAAAAAAGCAACTAAAAATCCTATTGTTTTTGCTGCTATTTTTGGAAGAGAAGAGGTAGTTAACTATCTTCAAAGTGTAGATAACAGTACAAATAAAAGAAATTTTTTAGATAATCTAATGCTGAAAATCGCCTCTTTTTTATCACTATTTAGAAAAAAATCTACTTCTGTCTAGCTACAATTATTCCTGCCGTTACAATTAATATAATTCCACATGTAGTTATAAAAGTAGGCAGAGAATCACCGAGTAAAATGCCGACTAAAATAGCAAAAACAATATTTGAGTAACTTACAGCCCCTACAATTCCGGCTTTTGTCTCGCCGTATGCTTTTGTCATGTAGTATTGAGAGAGCGTTCCTAAAACCCCAAGCCCAACAACATAAAACCAAACAATTCCGCTAGGCATCACAAACTCGCCCATCATAAAATCCAACTCTTGCCTGTAAAAATATTTTGAGAGAATAAAAAGCAATAACGGACCGATTGTCCCGACAAGTGTAAAAGAAAGGACTATCACTTTGGTATCGTAATAGTTTCTAAGTTCTCTTACTGATGTATAAGCGATTGCTGCACCGATACCGCTAAAAATGCCTAACCAATCATATTTGCTAAAACCTGCTCCGCTGGGCTGAGTTATAAATAAGATGCCGATAAATCCTATAAAAACAGCTGCCCATGAACTCAAAGTCAGCTTTTCATTTAAAAAAACCCATGCAAAAATGGCCGTAAAAATTGGGGCTGTTTTTGAAAATGTTACGGCATCTCCCATCGGAATATGTGCGATATTGTAGAAATAGGCAAGAAGCGAGACAAAACCCATAAATCCGCGAAAAAAGAGTAAAAAAGGTCTACCTCCTACACTCTTTATTTGCGTTTTGTAAATCGTATATCCTATCAAAACAACGCCGAATAGATTTCTAAAAAAGACAACTTCAAGCGAGCTCATATGCTCTGAAGCAAGCTTTGCGAATGCTCCCATAATTGCAAACAAAAAGGATGCATAAAGCATATATTTGACACCGTTACTTAACTCTTTTATTTGTTTCATTAATGAAAGTATACTTAAAATAAAATTGGATACAATAGTCGGTAGAAGCAAAGGGTTTGTTATGTCATTTCGCATCATAATTTTTTTATCATACATTGTTTTTGTACATGCTGCCATTGCAGATAGTGATGAGGCGGATCAAACATTCCAGCAATATATAGATGAAAAACAAGAAAAAATCTCAAAAGAGGTAGTTGAGCTATTTGATAATATT
>CAIUZU010000285.1 GCA_903903705.1 uncultured Helicobacteraceae bacterium | reverse complement strand
CATTGCATCTGCTTGATTATGATAAAGCGAGCAATGTTCTCTCATGGCAGTGGAGTGCAGGAACAGGGGTAGATCCTCAGCCATACTTTAGAGTTTTTAACTCCTATTTGCAGAGTAAAAGATTTGATAAAGAGGCACGCTATATCAAAAAATGGCTTCCTGAACTTTTACATGTAGAACCAAAATATCTACATGATGAGATGTATCTTTTAAAAAACGAGTTGAAAAATTATCCAAAGCCGATGGTTGAACATAAAGAGGCATCAAAAAGAGCCGTTATGTTGTTTAAAAATTAAATTTACAAACTGTTATCTTAAGGGTGTATAATTAGATTTATTGCTTTGGAAAAGCAATCTTTAAGTCGCCACAGCGGCGCAAGCGTAGCTAAACGGACGAGTTAGTTTAGCGTGTAAAATAATAAAAAGGATGCAAGATGAAAGATCTACTCTATGCAGGTTTAGGTGGTATGCTGGTTTTAAAAGAGAAAGTTGAAGCTGAGGTAAAGAAGCTTGAAGAGAAGGGAAAACTAAGCCGTGAAGATGGCGAGAAGTTTATCAAAGAGCTTCAGGATAAGGGTAAAGAGGGTGAAGAGGAGTTTAAAAAACAGATCAAAGACGCGCTCAAAGAAGCTATTGATGAGCTAGGGCTTGCTACAAAAGCTGATTTAGAAAAACTTAAACTTGATAAGAACTAAGAGATGAACCAATACTCGCCTCTTCGTGTCTGGCGTGTATTTACGCTGCTTTTAACGCTCTATCTGCTTATAAAAAAGAGAGAGAAGTTTCTTTTTTTTAAGCCACTCACTCCAAATAAACTTCTTGCGGTTATCAACGAGTTGGGAGCTAGTTTTGTAAAACTTGCACAAGTGTTAGCTACAAGAAGCGATTTTTTTACGCCGGAGTATCTTGAAGCGCTTAAAACCCTTCATGATGAGCTATATCCCATGAGTGATAGTGAGATGCATGTAGTTTATGAGCGTGCATTTAAAGATAAGCCCTTTTTCAAGTTTGTAGAAAAACCCATCGCTTCTGCTTCAATTGGTCAAGTACATGAAGCATGGCTTGATGAAAATACAAAAGTTGCCGTGAAACTCAGACGACTTGGAATTGAGAAAAAAGTAAGAGCCGATATAAAAATCATCTCAATGTTTAACGCACTCTTTAAACCGCTCTTTTCTCACTACACAAAAAATTCCATTGAAGCTGTTATTGGCGAGTTTTCAAAGATGATACTTCAAGAGGTTAGCCTAACACATGAACTTTCAAACTTAGTAAAATTCGCATCAGTCTATAAAGACAGCGGTGTACGTTTTCCTACTCCTTATGCATTATATTGCAGTGATGACGCTCTTGTTATGAGTTATGAAGAGGGATTTAGGTTTGATGATAAGAAAAATATTTTAAAACACAATATCGATTTTAGAATCATCATAGCGAAGCTTGTCGATTTTTATACAACCCAGATGCTCATCAACGGCTACTTTCATGCAGATCCACATCCGGGAAACCTTCTTGTAAGCACTAAAGGAGAGTTGATACTTCTTGACTTTGGAATGCTAAAGAGCGTACCAAATCACTCAAGAGTGGCTATTATTGAGCTTATAAAAGCGGCAAACGAGCAGGATTATGAACGTTACATAAGTGCATCTAAAAAATTGGGAACTGTTGCATATGAGGCTCCTATCGCAGAGTTGGCAGAGTTTACCAGAAAAATGTTTGAAATTTTTGCAAATGAAAATCTTAGCAGTGAATCGATGCAGCAACTAGCTTTTGATGTGTTGGAATCTACTAGAAATCTCCCTTTCAAACTTCCGAGCGATGCCATTTATATACTGAGAGTAAGTGCCATTATCGAGGGTTTAGGAACAACATATATAGAAAATTTTAACGGCATTAAGGATATTTTGCCAATTTTGCAAAAAAATATTCCAAAAGCGTTAGGGGCAAAAGAGAGTATTTTTGAAACTATTGTAGATGAGGTAAAAGCGATACCCTTTATTGTAAAAGATCTTAAATCTGCTCTTAAAAAAATAGGTAACGATGAGTTAAAAGTTGAGATTTTAAGTGATCAGCTTGAATGGATTAAGAGAGATCTTAAAGAGTATGTAAAATCGATAAGTGTGACTTTTGCATTAATTTTGGGTGGAATTTTTACGCTTTTGTATGACAAAGAGTTAAAAGATCTGGCTTTGGTGCTTTTTACATTGGGTGTTGCTAGAATTTTCTATAAAAGATAAAGAGACAGACTTAATGGTTGTGGACTACTCTGTTTCTTCCTTCTTCTTTAGCTTTGTAAAGAAGGTCGTCCGCCTCTTTGTAAATTTCATCCATGTCACTTATGTCATTTGCATTTTTACAAACCAGACCGATAGATGCCGTTATAAATTGACTTGCACCGTTGAAGGCATGTATGATTTGCAAATCTTCTATATTTTGTCTGAGTCTGTCTGCAAATTCTACAGCTTTTTCTTTAGTTTCACATTTAAAAATAATTCCAAACTCCTCTCCTCCGAGTCTAAAAGCATAATCATCTGCTCTTTTGATGCTATTTTTTAGGCATCGGGCAAAGCTTATAAGCACATTGTCTCCCATTTGATGACCATAATTATCGTTGTATTGTTTAAAATGGTCTATATCCATTAGTAAAAAACTGACAAGTTCGCCCTTTCTTCTTGAGCTGTTTATCAATTTTGGAAAAATTTCGTTGAAGTGTCTTCTATTGTAAATATTAGTT
>CAIUZU010000284.1 GCA_903903705.1 uncultured Helicobacteraceae bacterium | reverse complement strand
TCAACCATTGCATTTGCTGTGAGAGCTATGATAGGAATCTCTTTGTCAATCTCTCTAATAATCCTAGTTGCTTCATACCCATCCATAATAGGCATCTGTATATCCATGAGAATAAGTTCATATTTGCCTATTTGAAACATCTCTACGGCTTCTTTTCCGTTTTTTGCAATATCAATCTCTTTTACACAATCTTCTAAAAGCCCTAAAAGTACGAGCTGGTTTGTTTGATTATCTTCTACAACAAGTATCTTGTTTGCGCTAAAAATATTTTCATTTAAATCTGTTTTTTTATCTTCATGTTTTAAATGATTCGATTTTATCTCTTCAAGCTCTATTTCAAAGATGAAATTGCTGCCGACTCCCTCTTTGCTCTCAACCCAAATTTTACCGTTCATAAGCTCTACAAGCTCTTTGCATATGGCAAGCCCTAAACCTGTTCCGCCATATTTTCTTGTAGTAGAATTATCGGCTTGCGAAAAAGATTGAAAAAGCTTTTGTTGTTGTTTTTTATTTAAACCGATGCCCGTGTCTTTAACTTTAAATCTTAATCTATTTTTATCAATCTTTATAATGGTTATATAGATATTTCCGTTGTGAGTAAATTTAACGGCATTGCCTAACAAATTTGTCAATATCTGAGAAATTCTTAGACTGTCTCCGTAAAAATAGTCTTCAAATTCATGTCCATATTTAAGATAAATTCGTATATTTTTTTCTTCAACTATAAATCTTAGTGATTCTATAATGTTGCTGACGCTTTTTTTAAGATTAAAAGTAGTTTTTTCAATTGTTAATTTTCCAGCCTCTATCTTTGAAAAATCTAAAATATCATTTATGATTCTAAGTAATGATTTAGCAGAATTATCAATATTTTTGAGAAAGCTCATCTGCTCTTTGTTTAATTTTGTTTGCAGTAACAGATGGCTCATACCGATAACACCGTTTATAGGTGTTCTAATCTCATGTGACATATTTGCTAGAAATTGGGATTTTGCTTGTGTCGCCTTTTGTGCTTTTGTTTTTTCATTCTCCAGCTCTTTTGTTCGCTCTTTAACCTGAACTTCAAGGTTCATACGGTGTTTTATATTTGAGTAGATAAGAATAGCCAAAAGAAGAAGACCCAAAAAAGCGGCACCGTTTACCCATATATACTCACGGAGCATCTCTTGTAGATATTGATTTTTTTTGTATGAAACCAGATATGCTACGGTAGAGTTTTTTTCTATATCTTTTATAGGTAAAAAAGAGACGATAGTTGAGTGTTCATTATGGTAGTATAGTGCAAACGGGTTGTTGTTCTCAATGTTTTTGGCAATCTCTTTTTTTAACTTTTTGGTTATGTCTACCTTTTGGGAAGCAATGTCTTTGGCATCATCGGCAGTAGTTATGGAAAAAAGAAAATCATCATGTTCAATACTTTTTGCATATTTTACGCCTGAATTATTTTTATACACATTGGAATCAAAAATATTTTTTTTGATTATAAAGCTAGTATCCGTATTATGCAACTTCGTCATGCTCTCTTGTATGCTTTTAGATGAAAATGAGATATCTACGCTTCCCAAATATTCATCCTTGTAAAAGAGCGGAAAGAGGTTTCGAAAACCGTGATCTATCTTGCCTTGTTCAAATCCGCTTATGGGTTTGCGATTTGTATTTATATATACAAATGAGTGGCGAACCGTCGATAAATCATCTCCGAATATATTGGGACTATGCATCCTTAAAAATGATTTGTTGTCTTCAAAAGCAAACTGAATGATGTTAACACCGCTCTCTTTTAGGTGCTCAAAAATCGGTTTAACCTCAAAATAGAGCATTGCACGAAACCTATTTCGTTCTTCTTCATCTTTTGCGTGTTTTGCTTTATAAAAGAGGTTTAAGATATGAGCGTTGCTGAAAACTTGATGATTGATAATATTTGAGATTACATGATGTTTCTCAATAACAACATTGTAGTTGTTTTCCAGATTTGTTATCTGCTGATTTAAAAGAAGCCCGATACG
>CAIUZU010000283.1 GCA_903903705.1 uncultured Helicobacteraceae bacterium | reverse complement strand
TACTAATCAATTTTTTAGTTATATAATTTTGAGTAGATTGGTTATAAAGGATAAAAGATGAAAAGGTTTTTACTTAGTTTGTTGGCTCTGCCCTCTTTGGTATTTGCTGAGGATTCCTTAAGCAACGGTAATACGGCATGGATGCTTGTTGCAACCGCTTTTGTTATGCTCATGACGCCTGCCGGTCTTGCGCTTTTTTACGGTGGTTTAACCCGCTCTAAAAATGTGTTAAATACTATCGGTATGAGTTTAGGCGCTTATGCGGTTGGGACTTTGGTGTGGGTTTTAGTAGGTTATTCTATAGCATTTGGCGATGGTGATATAATCGGAAGCGGTAAGGTTATGCTCTCTGGAATAACATCAGATACACTAAAAGGGAGTATTCCGGAACTTCTTTTTATAGCATTTCAGGGAACTTTTGCAGCTATTGCGGTTGCAATTGCAAGCGGGTCTATGATAGAACGTGTTAAATTTTCTACATATATGGTTTTTGCGGCTCTGTGGATTGTTGCGGTTTATGCGCCGGTTGCTCACTGGGCATGGGGTGGAGGAACAACGCTTAACTTCGGTGAGATGGATTTTGCGGGAGGAACGGTTGTTCACCTCAATGCAGGCGTAGCAGGTTTTGTCGTTGCTATGATACTTGGACGCAGAAGAGATTACTCTAAAGTGGCAATAAAACCTTTTTCTCCGGTGTTGGTTTCACTGGGTGCAGCACTTTTATGGTTCGGCTGGTTTGGATTTAATGCAGGTTCGGCATTGGCTGCAGACGGTATTGCGTCATCTGCATTTTTGGTAACAAATGTTGCGGCATCTCTTGGAGTAATCGGCTGGATTATAGTAGAGTGGTTTGTTTATAAAAAAGCGACAATTATCGGTGGAGCTTCGGGTGCAGTCGCAGGCTTGGTGGCAATAACGCCTGCATCGGGAACTGCAGGGATTGAAGGTGCTATTATTATCGGATTAGTCGGCGGTGTTTTAGGATTTTTAGGTGTTGCAAAACTAAAAAATATGTTTAAAGTTGATGACTCGCTTGATGCGTTTTGGATTCATGGTCTAGTAGGTATCTGGGGATCTGTTGCTACGGCACTCTTTATAGCGGATTATGCGATGCCTGAGGGCTTCAATATGGCTTCTCAGATGCTAAATCAGTTTAAAGCGATTGGAGTAACAATCGTTTATAGCGCCATTGCGACGGCAGTTGTATATTTTATCGCTTCGGCAATAACAGGTGGCGGCAGAGTAGATGATGAGAGCGAGAGCAGGGGTCTGGATGAGACACTTCACGGTGAGAAGGCAATAAATCTGTGATTTGCTTAAAACTATAAAAATGGTTACAATTTTAAACTAAATTTGGAGATATTATTATGAAAAGAGTAGAAGCGGTTATAAAACCATTTAAACTAGAAGATGTAAAAGATGCTTTGGCGGAGATAGGAATTACAGGAATGACTGTAAGCGAGGTAAAGGGTTACGGTCGTCAAAAAGGGCATAGTGAACTCTACCGCGGAGCTGAGTATGTTGTTGATTTTTTGCCGAAGATAAAGATGGAGATGGTAGTTGATGATGATAGCGTTGAGCAGGTAGTTTCTACTATCGTAGAAGCTGCTAGAACCGGAAAAATAGGTGACGGTAAAATCTTTGTCAGCGATATTGAAAAAGTTATCCGTATTCGTACAGGTGAGGCAGACAGCGAAGCAATATAACTTTATAGTGCCAAAGGGACGAGTTTCCTTTGGTCTTAACGAACTGCTAAAATGATTGAATATAATCACTTTTCGAGATAAATATTTTACTAAAACTCTCAATATGATTAAAAATTAATCAATTAAAAAAAATCCCACACTATTTCTAAGATATAATTTTTCATCTATTTTAAAAGGAAAATTATATGGCGGAAGCTGATTTTAAATATATCCTCGATACCTTTTTTACACTATTTGCAATGGTACTTATAATTTTTATGGTTCCCGGTTTTGCTATGCTTGAAGCCGGACTTGTCAGAACAAAAAATGTCTCTGCCGTTCTTACTATCAACGTGATGATTTATGCAGTTGCTTCTTTGGCGTTTTTGCTTGTCGGATATAAACTTGCTTTTGGGAATTGGGATAGCTTAACAAACAGCATCTGGGCAGTATTTATGTTTCAAATGGCATTTGTAGGCAAAACTGTAAATATTATGAGTGGCGGTGTGAGCGAGCGTGTCCGCATTATTCCTTTGGCTGTTTTTACTATTGTTATGGGTGCTGTTATCTATCCGCTTGTTGTAAACGTAAGCTGGGGTGCAGATATGATTAAAGGAACACTTTTTGATATTGAAATGTATGATTTGGCAGGTTCTACCGTTATCCACTCAACTGGTGGATGGGCTCTTTTGGCGGCGATTATGATTATAGGAGCAAGAAAAGGGCGTTATGTGGAGGGAAAAATCAGGGTTATTCCTGCTTCAAATATTCCGCTTGTCGTTCTTGGAGCACTTTTGCTTTGGATAGGCTGGTTCGGTTTTAACGGTGGAAGCGTAGGCTCTATCTCAAGCATTGAAAATGCAAATTTAGTAGCTAAAACTATTATGAATACAAATACCGCAGGACTTGCAGGTGCGATAATTGCCGGAATTATTATGTATGTAAGATACAAGCTTCTTGATATTACTATGATTCTTAACGGTGCTTTGGGCGGTCTGGTTGCGATTACTGCAGCAGCAAATTATTATGACATGTATACGCCAATATTTATAGGTTTGGTAGGCGGTGCTTTGGTGGTTTTTGCAGTTCCGGTATTTGATAAATTTAAGCTCGATGATCCTGTAGGAGCACTCTCTGTTCACTTGGTAAACGGCATATGGGGAACTTTGGCAGCAGGGATTTTTGTAGAGAGTATCTCATTTATGGCACAGCTAAAAGGCGTAGTACTTATCGGAATTTTTACATTTAGCACCTCTTATATTGCTTTATATCTTATTAATAAGATCTCCGTATTTAGGGCAAGTGATGATAATCAGCTTGAGGGCATGGATATAAATGAGTGC
>CAIUZU010000282.1 GCA_903903705.1 uncultured Helicobacteraceae bacterium | reverse complement strand
TAAAAATCTTCATTTAGATTTTTGAAAAATTCCATCTCATCCCGTCTAAGAAGCCGTATCATATTTGTAGAGCCGCTGATCCAAGTCGGATCTCCTGCCGTTAAAATATAGAGTTTATTTTTATCCAAGATTCCTATTTCTATGCCTTGTATCACAACGTCTCTGAGAACTTGAGCAATGGATGTTTTTTCAACATTTAAAAGAGGAATTACTCCCCAAGAAAGTGTTAGCTGGTGTCGCACTACGCTATTGTGAGTAATGGCATAGATAGGCTTGCTCGGGCGGTACTTTGAGAGTTTCCTTACAGAGCTTCCTGAATTTGTAAGAGAGAGTATTCCTGCAGCATTTAAATCTTTTGACAGCTTTACTGCCGCTTCATCTATGGCATTTGTCGCATCTTCATACATATCGTTGTAAAACTTGTGGTAACTATACTCTTTTTCACTCTCACGTATTGTTTCAAACATAGCACTAACTGCCAAAACAGGATATTCTCCTACCGCACTCTCTTCTGAGAGCATGACTGCATCCGCTCCATCTAAAACCGCATTTGCGATATCGCTTATCTCCGCTCTTGTAGCTCTTTGGCTTTTTGTCATGGAAAGAAGCATCTGCGTAGCAACGATAACGGGCTTTGAAGCTATATTTGCTTTTTTGATAAGCATCTTTTGGATATTTGGAACTTCATAAAACGGCACTTCAATGCCCAGATCTCCGCGTGCAACCATAAGTCCGTCACTCACTTCAAGAATCTCGTCTATGTTTTCAATCGCATCAAATTTTTCTATTTTTGCTATGAGCATCTGATTGCCGCCGTTTTTCTCCACGATAGCTCTGGCGTTTAATATATCTTGGGCATTCTGGACAAATGAAATTGCCATAAAATCAACCCCATTTTTCACGCCCCACTCTATATCTGCCCTGTCTTTTGGTGTCAATACCTCAACATTTATGCGGGTATTTGGAAAATTTATACCTTTCTTGGAACTCAGCACACCGTCATTTTCAAGTGTCGCATAAACAGAGTTGCTTTTAATTTTAGTAACTCTTGCACGTATGATTCCGTCATATAGATAGATATACTGTCCAACTTCAAGTTTGTCAAGAATCTCTTTTTGATTTAGCGAGAGCTTATAGTGTCCCTCTTTAGCCATATAACCGACTATGTCATCTTTAACAAACTCCAAGATGTCTCCGCTTCGCAGATCAAAACTGTTCTTTAGATCTCCTATTCGGATTTTTGGGCCGCTTATATCTTGAAGCACTCCGACTATTAAGCCGCTTTTTTTCATCGCTTCTCGTATGTTTGAGAGCATCTGGGCATGATATGCATAAGTTCCATGTGAAAAGTTAAGCCTAAAAACATTCACACCTGCAGCTATAAGTTCTTCAATTTTTTCCAAACTATCACAAGAAGGACCTACAGTAGCAACAATTTTTGTTCTTTTTTTCATTGAAACACCCTTTTTCTGCTATTCTAGCTTAATTCTCTTTATCCTCTTCTTTTAAAACCATAGCTCTGTAACCTTCATCTTTTGGAACCAAACCGGCTTCATATAGAAATTGAGAGGGCAAAAAGTTTGTTTTTTTGATTTTGTCATACTTTGCAAAGCTAAGATAGAGTGTGTCTTTTGCTCTGGTTACCGCTACATAAAAAAGGCGCCTCTCCTC
>CAIUZU010000281.1 GCA_903903705.1 uncultured Helicobacteraceae bacterium | reverse complement strand
TGCCGTAGATTTTCGCCGCTATGTTCTTCGTAAAAATTTAGAGATAGTTGATGCGCTTAAACTTTTAATGCATGAGATATTGGTAATAGCTTCAAATCATACACAGACCCTTGTTCCGGGTATGACGCATCTTCAACATGCTCAACCGATTAATTTCGCTTTTCATCTAAGTGCATATTTAGCGATGTTTAAAAGAGATATTGAGAGATTTGAGAGCTCACATGAGAGAAACAATGTCTCTCCGCTTGGCTGTGCTGCACTTGCAGGAACTCCGCATAAAATAGACAGAGATATGACGGCGGAGCTTTTAGGATTTAGCAGTGTGAGCGTTAACTGCCTTGATACGGTAAGCGACAGAGATTTTGCACTGGAGATTTTGTTTAACATCTCAACCATGATGATGCACATCTCTCGTCTTAGCGAAGAGCTTGTTATGTGGTCTAGCTATGAGTTTAGATTTGTTGAACTTAGCGATGAGTACTCGACAGGTTCATCAATAATGCCGCAAAAGAAAAACCCGGATGTTCCTGAACTTCTTCGTGGCAAGACTGGACGGGTTTATGGTTCTTTAATGGGGCTTCTAACTGTTATGAAAGGACTCCCGCTTGCTTATAACAAAGATACTCAAGAGGATAAAGAGGGCGTCTTTGATGCGGTTGAAACTGCTGAAATTTCACTAGAAATACTAAAAGAGGCTCTTAAAACTATGCAGATCAAGGTTCACAATATGAGTAACGCTTGTAAAATGGGACATTTAAGCGCAACTGATTTGGCGGATTATCTTGTTCAAAAATGTGATATTCCCTTTAGAGAGGCTCACTTTATTACAGGAAAAGCTGTGGCAAAAAGCGAAGAGCTAAAAATTGATTTGAGCGATATCGAGCTAAAATATCTCCAAGAGATTGATAGCAGAATCGGCGAAGATGTTTTGGCATTTTTGTCAATTGAAAACTCTATGAATGCAAGAACTTCAGCAGGCGGAACATCTACCCAAAGAACAGATGAACAGCTAGCGTATTTTAAAAACTTTTTGGAGAAGTAGCATGAAAGTGACGATATCGCATTTAAACGAGATGAAGTTTGAGGCAAAAACAGATAAAAGCAGTTTCATTATTGATTGTCCGCAGATAACTCCTATAGAGTATTTTTTAGCAGGAATTATCTCATGCAGTGCTACAGATATGGTTTTGATGCCTAAAAATCAAAATAAAACAGTATCAAATTTAGTCATTTACGGCGATGCCATTAGAAATGAGGATTTTCCTAAAAAATTCAATACTCTGCATCTTGATTACAGATTTGACTCTGATGCGGATGATATAACAGCTGCTCGCTGGGTTATGGCTTCATTAGAGACTTATTGCTCAACGATTAACACAATCAGAGATTCAGTTGCCGTATCTTACTCTGTGACTCATAACGGAAAAAAGATTAAAGATAATGAGAAAATTATTTCAGGCGGCGGTTTGAAAATAGATATGGGTAAAATCGAGAGTTGCCCCTCTTAAGAGAGAGGCTTTTAAAACATACCTTTTGGATCTGCATCACTTAGATGCGTCCAAGCCAGTTTTGCACCGCCTAACAAGTGAAAGTGGAGATGCTTTACCTCTTGTCCTCCGTCTTCGCCTATATTTGTAATAATCCTGTATCCGCTCTTATCAAGCTTTAACTCTTTTGCAATATCTTGCATAAATTTTGTAATATTATTCATCGTCTGAGGGGATACTTCATTAAAACTCTCTACATGTATTTTCGGTATAACCAATATATGAACCGGAGCCTTTGGATTTATGTCATGAAAGGCTAAAAATTCTTCATTTTCCAATATGATATTTGAGGGTATTTCTTTATTTATGATTTTGCAAAATATGCACATATCTCTTCCTTTTTTTGTTTATTGTAGCAT
>CAIUZU010000280.1 GCA_903903705.1 uncultured Helicobacteraceae bacterium | reverse complement strand
CCTATGACGGTTGACTGGATAACCTATGCACAGAGCAGAACAAACCGCATAATGAAAGGGATGTTAACGGGTCCTGTTACGATTTTAAACTGGTCGTTTGTACGAGACGATATGCCAAGAGGAGAGGTTTCAAAACAGATAGCCGTAGCACTTAGTGACGAGATAGATGACCTGCAAAAAGCTGGGATAAAAATTATACAGGTCGATGAAGCGGCATTTAAAGAGGGTTATCCGTTAAGAGATGAGAAGATAAAAATCTATGAAGCGTGGGCAGTTAGGGATTTTAAAATTGCAGTTAGCAGCGCCAGAGAAGAGACGCAGATCCATACTCACATGTGTTATAGTGAATTTAACGATATCATAAACACCATAGAAGATATGGATGCGGATGTTATCTCCATAGAGACTGCAAGAAGCGGCAATGAACTGCTTAAAATCTTTAAAAAAGTCGGATACACAAAAGAAGTAGGGCCGGGAGTTTATGATATACATAGCCCAAGGATCCCCAGCGTAGAGGAGATTGTCAAACAGATAGAGCTTCTGCTTGAAGTGTTGCCAAAAGAGCAGTTATGGATAAATCCTGATTGCGGACTAAAAACAAGAAAATGGGAAGAAGTAAAACAAGCGCTTAAAAATATGGTTGAAGCCGTTAAAATAGTTAGAAAGAAACTATAAAATCGCAGACACTCCAATAATGAAAATAGCATAAGTATTGCTATGTAAATTATGGGAGTGTTACTGTAAAAATCATATATAAATACGCTAGCTTTGCTATCATATTCTAAATATATTATATTAGGGTGTTTGGATAATAAAATTTTTATTTTTGGTTAAATAGTGTATAATCTTTGAAATAAATATGATAATAAAAGTGGTGGAATTGCCACAAATGAAAGGGCTTACGTGGATTTAACGGTTGTTCTAGGAATATTAGGAGCGATTGCCTCTATTTCTATCGGTGACTTAATGGAGGGTGGAAATCCTCTGCATGTTGTCCACATAACCTCATTGATTATTATTATGCCGACTACTCTCTTGGCATCAATGGTAAGTACGGACCCTGAGTATATTAGCGGTGCATTTAAGAATGTCGGTATGATTTTTAAAAAATCTCCGGTTGATCTTCATGCGAGAATCAAGCAGATAGTAGAACTCTCGTCGCTTGCAAGACGCAACGGTATATTGTCTTTGGAAAAAGAGGTTTCGCAGATTGACAATGCATTTTTAAAGCAGGGTCTGAGTATGGCGATAGACGGAAATGAGATAGATACTATTGTTGAGAGTCTAGATCTTGTAATCGAAGAGACTGAGCACTATTATCACGGATGTGCCCATTACTGGATACTTGCAGGAGAGACTTCTCCCGTTCTAGGTCTTGTCGGGGCTGTTTTAGGACTTATTTTGGCACTTCAAAAGCTTGATAATCCTCCTGAAATGGCAAAAGGTATTGCAGGGGCATTTACCGCTACCGTTACGGGTATTTTTAGTGCTTACGTTTTATTTGGTCCTATGGGAGCAAAATTAAAAGCCAAGGCACACCATATAGTAAAAGAACAAAAACTGATGCTAGTCGGAATCGCCGGAATTGCCAGCGGCGACAACCCCCGTGCTCTTGAAGCAAAACTGCTCAATTTCCTCTCTCCTGCAGAAGAGAAGCATAGCCAATTTGAGAAAGCTTAATGAGCAAAAAGTGTAAATGCAAAAAAACAGAGTGTCCGCCGAGTGAAAAATGGGCAGTTCCGACAGCCGACTTTTTCAGTCTATTGCTCGCACTCTTTATTGCACTTTTTGCGATTGCATCTACAAACAAAGAAAAAGTAAAAGCATTAAAAGAGGAGTTTGTAAAAATCTATGATTTTGCAGCCGTACCGGAGACGGCAACTCCTATTATAAATTTACAACAAGAAGATAAAGATGCAGGGCAAAAGTCAGATAATCCGACGGAAGCCTCGGCATCTGGAGGCAGTATGCCTTTAATGAACACACCTTCTTCTACTTCTGAAACCGTATCGGAAGTGATAGAAAAAATTCAAAAAGAGTTAAAGAATGCCTCATTAAGCGGTAGTCCATTGGAACAGTCAATGGATGGCGTATTGCTAAAACTTCCTGCTTTTGTCCCTTTTCATGGAACAAGTGCTGCAATTAACGATGCGGATATACAGCTCTTTATTAAGCGTATAGCTACTATTATAAATATGCTTCCATCTTATGTAGACGTTTCTGTTCGAGGCTATACCGACAACCAATCTTTACCAAGAGATTCTGCTTTTAAAGATAATATTGACTTGTCAAACAACAGAGCAGCGGCTGTTATGCAGGAACTTGTTAAAAACGGAGTCTCTGCAGAACGTCTCTCCAGTGCCGGTTTTGGATCTTCAAAACCTGTTGCACTAAATAATAATGAAGAGAATCGTGCTAAAAACAGAAGAGTTGAATTTTATATATTTATATCTAATGATACACCTTTAGATGAACCGACAAAAAAGAATATACTCGATGTTCTAGGCGAGTTGAAAAAATAATTTTTTAT
>CAIUZU010000279.1 GCA_903903705.1 uncultured Helicobacteraceae bacterium | reverse complement strand
TAAATTTATTACCAATCAATAAAAGATATAGTTTCATGTCTAAAAACAGCCTTTTTACAAAAATAATTTCTGCCTATTATAACACTGTTTTTGATATTTAAAGTAGCTTTTAAACCCTTAAAAGATACAATGCAAAAATTTTCTACAGTTTGGGATACATTATGGATTACAAAGATACGCTCCTTTTACCTACTACAAAATTTGAGATGCGAGGCAATCTCATAAACAATGAACCAAAAAGATACGCTTCTTGGGACGACAAAAAAATATATGAAAAAATGAAAAAAAACCGTAAAGATGCACAAAGCTTTACGCTTCATGACGGTCCTCCGTATGCAAACGGTCATACGCACATCGGACATGCTTTAAATAAAATTTTAAAAGATATTATTATTAAACATAACTATTTTAACGGTAAATCTGTTCGTTTTACTCCGGGCTGGGATTGTCACGGTCTGCCGATAGAGCAGCAAGTTGAGAAAAAGCTAGGCGGAAAGCAGAAAAAAGAGCTTCTAGAAACTGCCAAGATCAGAGAACTTTGCCGTGCTCATGCAGCTGAATTTGTAGATATCCAAAGAGAAGAGTTCAAAAAACTAGGCGTTATTGCCGACTGGGAAAATCCTTATGTTACTATGGATTACAAATTTGAAGCAAATATATACCGTACACTTTGTAATGTCGCAAAAAAAGGGCTTTTAGTAGAGAGAAGCAAACCTGTTTTTTGGTCATGGGCTGAGAGAACCGCTCTTGCTGAAGCTGAAGTTGAGTATGAAGACAAAGAGTCTCACTCTATTTTTATTGCATTTGAACTAAGTGATGATGCAAAATCAAAACTAAATATCTCCGGCAAAGCGGCCCTTGTTATCTGGACAACGACGCCTTGGACGATCCCTGCAAATACAGGTATTTCGCTTAATCCGCATGAGGATTATGTACTTACAACAACAGGATATATCGTTGCAAAAGAGCTTTTAGAATCCCTAAAAGAGCAAAATATTTTAAGCGGGGATGTTTCAAAAACCATCAAAGCAAAAGAGTTTGAAAATCTTTTAGCAATCAATCCTCTTAATGGCAGATCTTCACGCATTGTTTTGGGCGAACATGTTTTAGTAGACAACGGAACAGGCTGTGTTCACACGGCTCCGGGACATGGCGAAGACGACTACCGCATAGGTCTTGTTTATGATTTAGAAGTAATCATGCCGGTTGATGAGACAGGATGTTTTGATGAGAGTGTTGTCGGTCTTGGACTTATTCCAAATGGAGAGAATTTTGTAGGTCGCCACATCTTTAAATCAAATGACGAACTCATCGAGATGATGGGTGAGAGTGTCTTGAGAGTAAGCAAATTTACCCACTCATACCCTCACTGCTGGAGAAGCCACACTCCTCTGATTTTTAGAGCTACAAAACAGTGGTTTATCTCAGTTGATGCAAAGCCAAACGGTGAAGATAAAACGCTAAGAGAAATTGCTCTTAGCGAAGTAGAAAAGACGTTATTTTTTCCTGAGACAGGTAAAAACAGATTAAAAGCAATGGTTGAAAACCGCCCTGACTGGTGTATTTCAAGACAAAGAGACTGGGGTGTGCCGATAGCTTTTTTCAGAGTAAAAGCAACAGGCGAAGTTCTTATTGATGAGAAAGTTTTGAACTTTACGGCTATGATTTTTGAGATGCACGGAAGCGATGCGTGGTACTCTATGACGACAGAAGAGCTACTCTATGCAGGATCTGGGTACAAAGCAGATGAGCTTGAAAAAGTAACCGATATTTTGGATGTTTGGTTTGACAGCGGTTCAACTTGGTACTCTGTACTTAAATCGCGCAACTATGATGCAGGCGAGTATCAGGCAGATCTCTATGTTGAGGGAAGCGATCAGCACAGAGGATGGTTTCAATCGTCAATGTTCTTAAGTGCCGCAGTTGAGCACAAAGCACCTTACAAAGGAGTTCTTACTCACGGTTTCACGGTCGATGAGAAGGGCGAAAAGATGTCAAAGTCCAAAGGCAATGTTGTCGCACCTGAGTCCGTTTTAAAAGAGTACGGCAGTGAGATACTACGTCTTTGGGTAGCTTCAAGTGACTATCAAGGAGATCTTAAAATCTCTCAAAACATCCTAAAACAGAGTGCTGAAAACTACCGTAAGTTAAGAAACACTTTTAGAATCATGCTTGCAAATATCAATGATTTGGAAACTCTCACTCCATACGAGAAGATGGGTGAACTAGACAAATGGATACTTAGTGAAGCAAAAACTGTTTTTGGCAAAGTTCACAAATCATTTAGCGAATACAACTTTGTTCACGGCATGAGCATGTTGAACAACTTTATCGTAAACGAGTTAAGCGGCATCTACATCGACATTACAAAAGACTCTCTCTACTGCGATGCGATAAATGATCCGAGAAGAAACTCAAGCCAAAGTGCGATGGCTATCATGACAAAATCGCTTCTGCTTCTCATAGCTCCGATTTTAACATACACGGCAGACGAAATCATAGAGTTTGCACCATCAATCATAAAAGGTGATAAAGAAGATATATTTGACTTTGTTTATGAAGAAATTGCTATAGAAGATTTTGACTTTAATGCCGCTTATATGAATAGTGCGAGAGAGAAATTTTATGAGATTGTAGACACTCTAAAAAAAGAAAAAATCATAAAAAGCACGCTTGAACTTGTACTTGTTACAGAGTCGGCAATTATCTCAAAAATGGATAAAACTTCGGCAGAAGACTGGTTTATAGTATCTCATATTTCACACTCTGAAGTAGTTGATGAGCTTGGAAAGTTTGAAGTAGACGGAGATATGTTTGTCATTCAAAAAGCGACAAAAGCGAAATGTCCAAGATGCTGGAAGTACCAATCACATGATGAAGAGTCTACATGTGAGAGATGTTCAAAGGTAGTAAATGCCTAATTTTACCGAGAGTGTATCTTTTACATTTATTGCAGTGAGCATTGCTGCAATATTTGTTCTTGTCGGTCTTGGCATACTTCTGGTTAAAAGGTTTAAATAACCATATATGAGTATATATGCTCTGCAGTCACCGGCAGGTGGCTTTTTAGATGAAGAATTAAAACGATTTAACAAAGAGTTTGACGACTGGTGCATCCAGTTTGATAACTTTGAAGATGCCAATATCATCGCACAAAGTCTTGACAAAAAAAGAACCGTAGATGTTGTTGAGATCACACCGCTTAGTTATCCAAAGTACTTTTTTCACAATCTTCACGGGACTATCCATACAACGAGACAGATAGAAGATAAAATCATATGCATAGTTGAACCGCAAATGGGTTCAAACTTCCGCATAGCTGTGTGTGACCTCAGCACAAAAAGAGTAACAATCACAAAAACAAGCTACAAAAATATACTAAGCGTTGAAGGTGCTTTTGCAAATTTTTG
>CAIUZU010000278.1 GCA_903903705.1 uncultured Helicobacteraceae bacterium | reverse complement strand
GAAGTTTTTAACGGTTTCTCTCTCGGTTATCTCAAAAACAATATGATCTTTGGAAATTTCATAGTGCTTTATTAGTTGCGTTATAGAGTCTGCGTAGTTGCCGACAATAAGAGATTTCGGAGATAAGTTTATAAATAAAATCCCTTGATAATTCTCCGCTTTTATCTTAATAAACGCATTTTCGATTACCATCAGATCCATACGATTTATGATGCTCATGCTCTCTGCGACCTCTATAAACTCATAAGCAGATACTACTTTGCCGTCTACCTCAATTCTCATAAGAAGTTCATGTATCTCATTTTTACCGCTAAGTGTGGTTTGTATAGGTTGAAAGTACGGAACTATGCGGTTATTTGCAACGGCATCAACCAAAAGTGCTGATTTCGCTTTTTGCTCTTTTACTACAGAGATAATATCATCGCCAGAAGGAACTCTAATACTGTTTTTACCGTCCTCTTTAGCCTTATACATCATGCCATCAGCTATCAAAAATAGCTCTTTTTGAGTTTTTGCATGTTCTGGGTAAATTGATATACCGATAGAGATGGTAACTCCGGCATAATTTCCGTCTGTCGTTAATAGTTTGAAATTCTCTACCGCTTTTGCCAGTTTATGAGCAACTGCAAGAGCACCTTCCAGCCCGCATTCAGGCAAGATTAGAGTAAATTCATCTCCGCCGTAGCGAGATAAAATATCTTCATTTCTTTTTGACTCTACAAGAATTCTAGAAAACTCCTGCAAAAACAGATCCCCAAATGCATGTCCGTATCTATCGTTTATAGGTTTAAAATTATCACAATCTATAACCATAAGAGCGAAACTGTATTGATGCGGCTCTGCACGTTTTATCTCATACTCTAAAAAGTCGACAAAAACTCTTTGATTGAACAAGCCTGTCAATGGATCATGTGCTGCATAATATTCTAAATCATTCGTATATTTATTTATAGCTTTGACCGAACCGACAAGATTTGCCATGGTTGTTAAAATGCTGTCTATTACTATATGCTTTATCGGATCTGTTGCCATTTCTGATTGAACGCTAAGCCCTACGATTCCGCCTATTTTTGGGGTATCCAAAAATAGCGATTTTGTTCTATACGCAAAATTTTCATAATCATTTAAATTTATGCATCTGTTGTATTCGGATGTGTTGTGACGAATTGTATAGTCTGTATAACCTAAAAAGTGATTGCTGTTTTGGACAGACTCTCGTACATACTCTTCAAACTTCTCTTTAACTTCGCTCTCAGGAATACCGTACCAGAATATATCAACCTCAAACTGGTCATCACCGATTCTAAAAATAGTCATAAGAGTATATGTCTGCATAACTTTATTTATATCAACCAAAAGCTCGTTTATAAAATCACGCCAATCTTGAACAACTTCCGAAGTAATTATAAACTTATCTAAAAGCTGTACTTCAAACTCTAAAAGATCCTTATCGACGGCAATAACTTTTAGCTTTTGTGCCAACTCATTTACATTTGCAATAATCGCATTAACTTCCTCAAACCTTGAATCAATGTCAGTAGGATCAAACTCTTTAAAATCCTTTATAGAATTGATACATTTTACTTTTTTGTTAAAAAGCTTGAGTGATTCGGTTATTCTTGACGTGGTATATCTAGAACTGATATATGCACCAGATATAAAAATCGGTAGCACAATCAAGAAAAAATATACATAGTCTAAAAATGTCTCTTTTATAATCTCAACAAAATTTTGTTCCACATCTATAACACCCAATGTATCGCCTACATTTGCGTTGACATGGCAACTTAGACACTCCTGTTTTGCATTAAGCGGCAAAAGATTTCTAAGTTTTCCCATATCGGTAAGTGTTATTTTCTCACCGCTTGCTAAAACCGCATTAGCTAACTCATCTTTTTGCTTCTCAGACACCTCTCCAAAAAGTTCTTTGATTTTTTCTCCACGATAGATATTTACAGAGTAGTAGCTATCATCAAAATTTTCTTTGATAGAGTGCATAAAATCATTTAAATCTTCTCTGCTCCACCCTTTTTTCATAACCTGATACATAGATGAAAAAATCTGGTTTGAAACTGTATTTGCATGTTTTATGGCATTTTCTTGTGCCAATGTCGTATGAAGATATGTTGTAAAAAGTAAAACTACGATAAAAAGAGTTGATAATAAAACAATGTTGATTGAAAAAACAAAATTTTTTAGTGTTTTAGGCATAAAATTTTTCCTATTGTTAAATATTTTTAAAATGGTTAAATTATATCTACAATTTATTTTTTTAAACTT
>CAIUZU010000277.1 GCA_903903705.1 uncultured Helicobacteraceae bacterium | reverse complement strand
GCCGATGTACTTGATAAATGTAAAATACGAAGCAAGAACACCGCTCTACTATGATGTTGCCGATTTGGCTCTTGAGTTTATACTCAGCGATAATGAATATCTTGTTAAAGAACTAAGCCATTAATGATACAGCTAAAAGCAAGCCGTTGTGTCAGATCTCTCTCAAAAGAGAGCCAATGCAACAGATGTGAAGTTATCTGCCCTACGGATGCTATTGTCGTGGCAGATAATCCGCTTCCCTCAATTAACTTCTCGGCGTGTGTCGGATGCGGCGCATGCGATGCGGTATGTCCTAGCGAAGCGCTATATCTTGATGATTTCAATGCGACAAATTTCTTTTTTAGTTTTATGGAAGATGAAGACAATCTCATCTCATGCAGAAAAAATGTTCCATGTATTGCGGCATTAAATATAGAAAATATTATCTCAATGGCGTTGCTTAAAAAAGAGATTATTTTTGACATGGGACACTGCGATGGATGTGCGATTGCACATAAGTGCAAGCCTCAGATAGAGAAAAGCCATGAGGAAGCTTCTTACATGTTAAGAGCTATGATGAGCGAATCTAGTATTAGAATGGAAAATCTAAAATATGAAGATGAAAAAGAGATTAAAGAGAGTAATAGAAGAGAATTTTTTAGCAAGGTAACTCTTAAAAATGCGATTAAAACAAAGATGCAGTTTGAAAAAGAGATACAAAAAGCGACCGATGAGTTGGTTGAGCATACTCTGCAAAAGAGCGATATAGCACTCTTAAAACAAAAACGCATAACGGATAGAAGAAAACTCTTCTTTAGTGCCATAAAACGCACACAAAAGCCATTACAGTTTCATGTAGTAGAAGCAGATGAGATGACATTTACTTCTATGAAACTTTTAGATGCCGACAAATGCACCGCATGTCAGATGTGTTACAGAGTCTGTCCGAGCGGAGCACTTACGTCAGATATTAAAAACTCTAAAATAGACTTTGATCCTTTTTTATGTATAAAGTGTCATGTATGTCATGATGTTTGTGAAAGTGATGCCATCTCTTTCTCGCCCACATACAGCGTAAAAGAGTTTTTTGAACCTGAGGTTCATAATCTTATAAAATTCAGCGTAAGAAGATGTGACGAGTGCAGCGTGATTTTTAGTACAAACTCCGGTGAGCGACTTTGTTATAGATGCAAGGCTGAAGATGAAGAGGCAAAAGAACTTTGGGGCATAAAAGGAGATATATAGAGCATGATGAATAATGCAAATGAGATATCACACCACACAAAACTTTACGGTTTCATAGGTGAGAGTGCAGGGCAGAGCAGTATTTCTGCAACGCTAAATAAGCTTTTTAAAACAGAGAACAAAAATGCGATGATGATACCTATGAACATACGCGAAGACGATTTTTTCTTTACGCTCTCAAATATGAAAAAGTCACATGTAAACGGTGCATTAATCTCTAACGAGTATCTGAAAAATGTAGTTGAGATCTTAGATGAAGCGAGTGAAGCAGTCGTACAATCCGGAATGTGCGATATTGTCCTAAGAGATGAGCAGAAACTTATCGGCGATGTTTTGGGTATGCGAGTGCTGGTAAAGTTTTTAAAAGAGAATAGTTTTAAAAAAGTGGCACTCATCGGTATAGGCGCAAGAGCCAAGGCGTTTTCTTATCTGGCAGAGGGTCTAAAAATAAGCTATTTTCACGATAATATTGAAGAATTGATGCTTTTTTGCAAAGAGATGAAGATTGCAGATGCAGATATAAACCGCATAGCAGAAGGTACGGATATTGATTTTTCTGCCTATGATGCGGTTGTGGATTTTTCTGATTTTGACTCTTTAAATATGGCTAGCATGCTTGGCGGTATAAATTTAGACATGAAGAGCAAAAAAGAGTTTTCACCGCTTAAAGTGAGAGCACATGAACTAGAGTCAAAATACATCGGTTTTGATGACATGTTAAACGAACTTTGCGCCGGAGTATTTGAGTTTTTAAAAGAGAAAAAACATCTAGAAGATGATAAAAGCGATATGAAATTTTAAGGAGAAGTTATGAAGAAAGAAGATTTAAGTGATTTAAGAGCAGAGTTTGACGAATTTGTAAAAAATAGTTGTTCTACCGCTGATTGCAGTGGTGCGGAGGGTGCAGATAAAGAAGATGAAGAGCCTGCGCCACAGTTCGTAGATGCACTAAAAAGTAAGCTTTTAGCACCTGCTATCAGTGGAGTTTATCTCTCAAGACTGGATATAAAGAGAATAGCCGAAGCAATCGGTGAATCTTTGCCTATAAAAGAGAGAGGCAACATGATAAAAGCTCTTTTTAGACACACGACAAAAAAAGAGTATTTAAAAGAGGCATTTTGTGAAATCAACAAGCATATAAACGGTCGTATCTTAATCTATCAAGAACTTGGAGAAGCATTTGTGGATGCTAAGCCGATTTTTGACGACTATATAAATAAAGCAAAAAAAACTATGAAGATGTTTGAGCAGATTATAGAGGATTTTGAAGAGATAGAGCCGACGGAAGATCCTATATTTATTTAAGTTACTAGAATTAAAATAGCAACGCATTTGCTTCGTTGCTACTAATTCTTTTAAGAGTTCTTTTTTTATAGATTAAATAATATTTTGAATCTGTAGCCATCCCTGCCAGATAAGAGCACTTAAAATTCCCGCTGCAAAACCGGCGACTATATCATCTGCCATAACACCGATGCCGCCTTTTGCCTCACGGTCAAGTCTGCCTATGATGGATGGTTTTGCTATATCAAAGTATCTAAAAAGAACAAATGAGAGCAAGCTTTGAACCAAAAAACCGTTTTGCAGATCACTCATTTCCCCAAATCCGACACCCATGGCAGGGGCAACGCTTAGTGCAAACCACATTCCTGCGAGTTCATCTATGACTATGCGTTTGTCGTCATGTATGCCGCTTTTTTCTTCATACTTGTTTATCTCACGAATAGCGATTATAGAAATTAAAAGTGCTGCAAGAAAAAGAGTCTGTGCGTCAAAATATATAAGTATCAACATTCCAAGAGGAAGCGACAGAAGCGTACCGACCGTTCCGGGAGCTTTTGGAGAAAGACCGCTATAGCCTAATGTTATAAAAAACCAGTTCATATATTTCCTATGTAAGCGATGTAGTTTGGTAGAGTTTCATGAGCTCTAAGTAAAAATCATTCTCGGTATGCTCTTCTAAAAGCCCTTCAACCGGAAGAATATCATAGTAAAGTCTCTCTAAGTTTTTAAATCTGTTTGGATGGAGTTTTGATAAGATAACTGCTGAAATCTCTTTTCTCATAAGAATGGTCGGCGGTAAAATCCCAAGCTCCAAAAGCTCCAAAATGGAGTTTGAATGGTAAGATATTTGATGGTGCTGACCATGTGGGCAGGTATTTTTGCTTACCAGAGTCGTACACTTATCACAGTATACATATTCGCTTGAAACTGTGATATCTATATCAATTCCTACAACTTTGTCGATAATGGATTTGTTTGAGTTACAGTCGTAAAACATACCTAAACCTGCATGATTTCGACCAATCGTCAACTTATCGCAGCCGTAATTTTTTGCAACGACCGCATCTATGATTATCTCGTTGTATCCTGCAAAAATGTAGCTGTTTTCAAGCGGCACGATGACAACATGATTTTTTGTTAAAAAGTTGTTTATGAAAAAATCAAGTGCTTTTTTTCTTATCTCATATGATAGATTTGATTCCGTGTACGGTTTTAACAAAAAGATAACGAGCAAATCCGTATTTTCAAGTGTTTGGCGAATCAGTTTTTCATGTGCACGATGCAGAGGGTTTGCACCCATTACAAGGGCAGTCGTATGTTTTGCGTCAATTAGCTTTTTTGCTTCGGATATTATCTCTTTGTTTGTATTGCTTGACTTGTTTAAAAGTGTGTACTCACCGCTAACGGCTAAAGATCCTATTCTCTTTAATGTTGCCATAACTCCAGGGTGAGAGATATCGTCAGTTCCGTAAATTTGTCTTATTCTATGGTTTGGATCTATGCTAAAAACTTC
>CAIUZU010000276.1 GCA_903903705.1 uncultured Helicobacteraceae bacterium | reverse complement strand
TATACTAATGTTAAATATAAAAGAAGGAGTTCTAAAATGAGAAAAGGTTTTACACTTGTAGAGTTATCAATAGTTCTAATTATCGTAGGTCTAATGATTGGTGGTGTTATGAAAGGTTCGGATATGATTAACAGCGCTGAGCAGAAAAAAATGTACAACACATGGATTAAAGGGTGGCAATTAGCAATTAGCCAATATCAGGATCGTACTGGACAGATTTTAGGAGATGGCATTGCTAATGGAGGTGCTAATGCGGGAATTGACGGCATATTTGACAACATAAACTTAAGTATTGTAAATACTGTTGCAACACGACTTCGTGAAGTTGGACTTGAAGTGCCAATAACTAACACATCTACAGCCGCAAATGCTGGCGGGTCTTATATAATCAAGGGCAGATACACAAGAGGTACATCAGTGATGCTTTTAAGTAATGCTAACATTAATACTAATGCTCGAAATATTTTACAGCTTACAAATATCCCTGCAGATGTTGCATTAGCAATTGACACCATGATTGACGGCGTGGCAGATGCAGGACAAGGAAACTGTGTTCTCAACACAGCTGTAGCAGCAGTAGCTCCAGCAGCAGCAGCATGGCCTGCCGCTAACACCGGTGTTGCCGCAGAGGAACTTGTTACTGTTTTTATTATTCTCTAAAACTTTAACGTATCTTCTCGCTCTATTTCGTTCCCACCACAACGGTGGGAATATATACTTCAACCTCAAAAATCATAAAATTTTAGCAATACTGCTTAATCACAAGCTTCTTATAGCTACCGTCATCGTATAATTAAAAAATCTCTTTAATTCTTATGGTATTCACACTTGCTTTAGATATTAGAATTGGCGCTTTATATAGGCGAATATTTTTATCGTCTATTTTAACGATAGTAATACTTACTGTCCATATACTACATTAAATTTAGTATTTATCGCTTTTTGGATGAGCTATTTTCCAAAAGCTTTTTTTCACTACTTGTAAGTGTTTTTGGCGGTGTCACAATTTGGATTTTACCGCTTTTATCTATATGCAATGCCATAATGGACTCCTTTTAAATTTTTTATTACTGAAATTATATCAAAATTTTAAAAACACACTTAATAATAGCTTCTTTTTTAGGTAATATCTAAGGGCATTATTGGGCACACTTTGGGCAGAGTAGGAAAATAAATCTTCTGAAAGTTAGTATTTTATGGGTTTGTAAAGGAATGGCTCCGGATACTGGAAACCACAAAGTAATCTCTTAAATACCCTAAAACACCCTATATATCGAAGTTTTCACATTCAAGATATTTAGTCAGATGGTATTTAAAAGGCATTTAATGGTAGTAAATTGGCACCGAGAATGCAATTATTTTAAAATACCTATTAAATCATCTTGTTTAAATATTTTACAAAACTCTACCATATCATCGACAATTTTATTTATTTCACTTGGTTTTGGTATATCAAAAACCATAAACATTGTATCGCTATTTTCTTCTTTGTCAATTTCTATAAATCCAAAATGTTTATAAAATTCAACTGCTTCTGGCTTACTATCAACAATCAAAGCACGACAACCTATTTTCTTTTGTTGCACTACTGCTAATATATTGGCAAAAGTCATTAAAACAGTTCCAACACCTTTATTGCAAAAACTATTAAAAACACACAGTCTAGTTATTTTTACAGCTGGGATTGAATATTTTATAGATGAAGATATATCGAGTTCATCTTCTATTGTAGCTCTTTCGATAGTAGCAACAGATACAGAAATATAACCTAAAAAATTATCGTTATCATCTACATAAAAATATGTTTGAAATAATCCTTCTTTTTGATGATTGAAGGCATATTGCTTAATGTGTTTTTCAAGGTCTGCATTTTCACAAGAAAAGTTTTTTTTTAGTCTATCAAATTTACTTCTTGAAATATCTGCAAGACTAATTATTGAGGGCATTAAAAGCTTTTAGCTTGCGGAAGGAAAAGGTTTTTTTGTAGAAAAATCAAGAAGAGATTTTAATTTGTCTGTTTTTTCTTGAATATATTTAGAGGACTTGTTATCGCTAAACATTGAAAAAACTTTTGTTGCATCTGCACCTGAAAGCAAAATACCACTTTCTTCTTTTGCATTTTCATTGATATGTTTAACAGCCATTTAAGTCCCCTTTCACTTAATTTATTAGTCGTATTGTAGCTGAAAATGGATTAAAAAATTCAGCAATATAAAACACACGACTTTTTTCACAAACGAATTAAATTCTTTTTTCTATTCTATATATTTTATCGTAAAGTTTTCACACATAAGATATTTAGTCTATCTCTTCTTTCTTTGCGAGCAATTTCTTGCTTTTTTCGTACTGAAGAATTTGCATTCCCCTCAGCCACTTCAAAACCTTTAACAGATGAATCCGATAATTTAATAATTTCTGTAAACGCTTTTGTCATTATCATCTCCTCGTCTTGTTCTTTACACAATTATAGCATATTTTATAAAACGAACTAAGTTCATTATTTCAAAATAGTTGTTATAAAGACAACGAATAAACTTTGTATGGAAGCGAC
>CAIUZU010000275.1 GCA_903903705.1 uncultured Helicobacteraceae bacterium | reverse complement strand
TCAATCATCACTTTAACTTCTTCATCATCTCTAAAGGAAAGAAGCTTCATAAGAAGAATTTTAGGATCTTTTATAGATCTCTTATCTTCTCTTTTAAAATTCTTCTTTTTCATAAAAAACATAATCAAAACTCCTAGTGCCAAACCGGACAAAAATAGCGTAAGTGAAGCAAAAATGCCAATTTGAGGAGCTTTTAAATCTTCGCTTACCTCGCTTTGTGTCTCATGCTTTTTTATATTTAAAACCTCTTGCGGCTTGGCATTTTTTACCTTTATAGATATCTCTTTGGTTGAAACGGTTTTTGTCTCTTTAGTTTTAGGATCAAAATATTTTATAGAAAAAGATGGAATTACAAAATCTCTCTCAGAGACAAACGCTATTTTTTGCGTAAGCACATCTTTCTCAATCGAAATCTTTTCATCAAAAACAGCTACACCCTCTATACTTGGTTTAAAACTTTTTATATCCTCTAAATTTCCATCTCCTATAACATCAATAGTTACATTTAAAGGTTCGTTTGCATCTGTTTCTTCTTTATCTGCGGTAGCACTGATTGTAAAATTACCTGCAAGAGTTATGCCTGATGGGAGCGGTTTCACATCAAAGGTTAGTTCGTTTGAGAAGTAACTCTTCCACTTAATCGTAGGAATCCATGTATTAAAACTGTTAGCACCGCCACCCCTTGAAGCTATCTGGATTTGAGCTTTTGTAGTTTTTAACTCCCCTGCTCTTTGCGGTGCGATTGTATAGACTATTTTTGTAATGCTCTCTTTTGCATCTTGATATCTCTGCGGCTGCGTCTCACTTTTTACCCAAAAACCTTTAAACTCTGGCGGCGAAAACTTGATATCAACCGCTTCTGAATCTCTTTTTTGTTTAAAAGTGAGCGTAAGTTCAAACGGTTCGCCGACAAAAAGTTCTTTTTTATCACCGCTTAGAGTCAATGTAAAATCGGCATCTTTTGTCATGCTCTGCAAAGCAACCTCAATCTCTAGAGGATTGCTTCTCTCTACTTTGCCGTCAATTTCAATCTCAACAGGTTCTATCTTACAGCTTTTTTGCGGCATAAATGTATAGTTCAAGGTAAAATTTTTACTCACACTTCCGTTGATTATCTGCATATTTGTCTGAGTGCTTGTTGAAATCACATCACTATCACACACTCTTTGAACATTCGGTCTTGTAACATCTTCTCCGGAAACAATCAAAGAGAGGGTAACCACGTCTCCGAGTTCTACCTTTTTCGTATCAACTTTGGCGACAACCCCTCCATAAAGTGCGAGTGAAGAGATAAGCAGTAAAAATAGCATTTTTAAAATAGTATTCAATTTTTTTCCTTTATATAAAATTCTCTACCATGGTTTCTCACCGTTAGGAGTAGATGTAGAGTTTGATTTTTCATCACTCAATTTGTAGAGATATGTACTTGTTTGAGCACCTAACTGCTCTATCCATTTCTGCTGCTCCGCATCACTCATCTTCTCTTTCTCATCACTCTTTTGTGAATGCGTTTGTGAACCTTTTGTGCTATTTTCATCTTTTTTTCTCTCCTCTTTGGAGTCACCGCTTCCTGATTTTTTCTTTTGCTCTTTTTGGTCGTTTGAATCATCAGACTTTTTCTCTTTGTTCTCTTTAGCACTCTCATCTTTGCTTGAATCTTTTTTTTGACTATCTTTTGAGTTATCACTCTTCTTTTTTTTATCTTGAGACTCTTTTTTCTCCTCTTTAGACTCTTCTTTAAGATTTTCTAAAAGTTTCTCAACCTCTTTGAGGTTTTCTCGTGTTGCATAGTCTTCTGCGATACTGAGAGATTTTTCATAAGACTCTTTTGCCTTTTGCAAACTGCCCTGATTTGCCTCTTTGGCATAGGCATTTCCCAAATTTGACAGGTTTTTTGCTTTTGCCTCGTTATTTTCAAACGATACTTTATTGTAAGACTCTATCGCCTCTTTATATTTTTGCCCTTTATAGTAGGCATTTGCGGCATTAAAGTAGGCTTCCGGCTTTGCACTCTCATGTGCATACTTTTCATAAAGTTTTGCCGACTCTTCAAACTCTCCATTTTCGTATGCCTCTTTTGCACTTTTGAGATCCATAAAATCAAGCATTCCGGCATCGGCATTTGGAGAGTTTAAAAAGAGACAAAAGAGCAGAAGCGGAGCTACACTTCTCTTTATAGAGCTTGTAGCGAGAAGCAAAATAAAAAGTGCCGCTCCGAGAGGATAGTAAAAAAGAGGCGTATGTTTTTGGATTTCTGCACTTTTGAGCTCTTTTTTATCACTTATATTTGTTATCTCGCTCAGCATTGTTTTTATATCGTTTGAAGATGTCGTTGCCTCTATGTAGACACCTCCCGTTTTAGTTGAGAGATCGGCAATTTTTTCATTTAGTTTTGAGATGATGATATCACCGTTATGTTTTATAAATGTTCCGTCTTGAAGCTTGATGGGAGAGCCTTTTTGTGTTGCCATGCCTAAGACAAACACCGTAATATTGTGCTTTTTAGCCAGTTCTACCTCAGCATCAAAACTGCTCTTATCCCCGCCGTCACTTAAAATGAGAAGATACTTTTTATCTCTTTTTTCATTCTCTTTAGAGACAACATTTAAAACAGATAAAAAATCCGTTCCTTTTTCGGTAATTGATGCCGTATTTAGCTGGCGAATCAAAAATGCTACAGCCTTTGTATCAAAACTTAGAGGTGAGACAAGATAGGAGTTCTTTGCAAACGCAACAACACCGATTCGTTCATTTTGTGCCTCGCCTAAAAGCGTGAGCACTTTTTGTTTTGCAGCTTCAAGACGGTTTGGATAGAGATCTGTTGCAAGCATGGAGTCTGATATATCAAGAGCGATTATAATATCTGCACTCTTTGCCTTTACTTTAACTTTACCCTCTTTTATAACAGGCTGTGCAAGAGCAATAATCATAAAAAAAGCCATAAGCAAAAAGAGTGCATTTCTGGCTTTAAGAGTCAGAGAGTTCGAACTCACACGAAGTTTATCCATAACGTCCTTGCTAAAGAAGTGCTCATGTGACTCTTTTTGAGTAAGCAAAAACCCAAAGAGAATAAGCAGCGGAGGCAACATGTAGTAGAAAAATTCAGGATGTAAAAAGCTCATTCATACCCTCTTTTATTTCTCAAATAGATATATAACATCAGAGCAAGAAGCGATACGAAAAGAGGAAACTGATAGTAGTATCTTGTGTAGTTTAAACTCTCACTCTCTATCTTCGACTTCTCCAGTGCATCGATTCTTGCATATACCTCTTTTAACTCGCTTGCATTTGAAGCTCCAAAAGCGACTCCGCCGCTCTCATTTGCGATTTTTAACAGCACTTCTCTGTTGTACTCATGCGGCATTCCGATACCTATGGGATAAACTTTTATCCCCTCTTTTTTTGCCATCTCTATAGCTACATCAAGAGGGATTTTATCTACCTCAGGCGTGCTGTGCCCGTCTGTTAGCAAAATAGCCACTTTTGTTTTTGAGTTGCTCATCTTCAAAAGATTTACGCCTTGTGCGAGTGAGGTGTTGAGTGCCGTATATCTCCCTGCCATGCCGATATAGAGTTGTGAGACAATCTTATTTAAAATATTCTCATCATACGTAAGCGGCGAAGCGATAAATGAAAAAGCTCCAAATACGACTAGACCTATATTGTCGTTTTCTCTTTGCGTTATAAAGTCGCTAACTATGCTCTTTACAACATCAAATCGGTTTAAATTTTCGTTAGATCTGTCAAAACCTCTAGCCGTCATAGACTCAGAAGCGTCTAAAATAAGTGCTATCTCATAGCCGTCTTTTGGGTCTAGCGCATAAGTTTCATCTTTTACAGGCGACATGAGTGCTAAAATCATCATGACAATCCCAACCCACTTTAAGAAAAAAAGCAGTTTCGATGTTGAGATGGAATTCTTTAAAAACTCGCCGGTATGAGGAAAGTAGATAGAAGAGAGCCTCATTTTACACTTGAGGGCACAGAAGATAAAAAGAGTGATTAAGAGTGCAACCTGCACAAACTCAAAGTAGACTCCATCAAACATCCATCATGCCCTTGTATAGCTCTATATAGCCTATAACCTCACCATCAAACGAACTGACCTCTTTTTTATATTTGTATGCTTCAAGTCTGCCGAGCAAATTGTCATACATCTCTTTGTGTCTTGGACTGTCATCTTTAAAAGTAGCACCGTAAAGCGTGATTGCGTAAGCACTCTCTTTTGTGTTGCTTAAATCAAGCGAATTTAAAAGTTTAAAGTGCTCTTTTCTTCTGTTATATCGGTTTCGTTTTTTTAGCCACATGTAGAGAAGATAAGCAACTCCTGCAACCAAAACTAGGGCAAAAGAAGCGAAGCCTAAAAAGTAGTAGAGCGAATACTCCTCTATCTCAACTATCGGCTTTATATCATGAAGCGGGATATCGTAACTTTGTGCCATCTATCTTCCCTCAAAAAGTCTGCGAAGTGCTACGCTTGGCGTTGCATCGGTATATACTTTTGTAAATCGTATGCCCTCTTTTCTCAAAACTTCAAATAGCTTATGGTCATGTGCAGCAACCTTTTGGCTATATGCCCTAACACTTGAAGCATTAAAATCACCTTCCAAAACTGCTCCGCTTTCTGGGTCTACCAAAGATGCAAAACCCATACTTGGCGGATTTTCCTCAAGGTGATCTCTTACTATAACAGAGATTACCTCATGTTTTTTTGCTAAAAGTCTAAAGTCCGGAATCTCAAAATAGTCGCCCACGATTAATATAAGGGATCTTCTCTTTAACCTTTTAAAAAGCGTATCTGCGATAAATTTAAAATCAACCTTTTTGTTTATGGCATCAAAGTTTAAAATCTCTTCAACGCTTCTTTGAACGCTATGAAGTTTTTTGCTCGGGCTTAAGTGTGAAATCATCTCATCCGTAAATATATACGAGCTAAGCAGATCTCCGTTTTTTAGCGTTGAATACCCCAAAAGTGCAGCCACCTCGGCAATGCTCTCTTGCTTGAACTTTTTAGATCCAAAATGAACGCTTCCGTTTAAAATAGAGACGACAACAACACTAAGTTCTCTCTCTTCACGAAATATCTTGATGTAGGGTCGCTGCATCTTAGCAGTGATATTCCAATCGATTTTGCGGATATCATCGCCTGCCATGTACTCTCTAAGCTCGATAAAGTCATATCCCTCGCCTTGAAAAATGGATGGATTGTTACCGACCATTTCGCTAAAGACTTGGCGTCTTGCACGAACTAAAATTTTCTGTAATTTACTCATAACCAAATACCTAGATTTACGGTATCGCTACGGTTTCTAACACTTTTTGTATAATCTCATCGGTTGTGATTCCCTCAGCCTCTGCCTCGTAAGTAAGAACTATACGGTGACGCATAAGCTCTTTTGCGATGTAAGCGATATCTACAGGCGTAACAAAATCTTTTCCTCTCATAAACGCCATCGCTTTGACCGCCTTAAACATATCGATACTCACACGAGGCGAAGCTCCGAACTGAATATAATCTTTTATCTCATCAAGTCCGTACTCGCTCGGGTTTCTTGTAGCATTAACAAGTTCTATCATATACTCTTCAACTTGAGGGTCTACATGTACGGCTTTTACGGCTTTTTTAAGCTCTGCTAAATCTTCATGTGTTATTACGCTATTTATTTTTTCAAAATTGCCGCTTGATATGCGTCTTGCAATCTCAAGTTCCTGCTCTTTTGTGTTGTAATCGACGATAAGCTTTAACATAAATCTGTCAAGCTGAGCTTCGGGAAGCTGATATACGCCCTCTTGTTCAACCGGATTTTGGGTTGCCATAACAAAAAACGGAAGGTCTAGCTTAAAAGTCGTATCGCCTAAAGTAACCTGTTTCTCCTGCATAACTTCAAGCAGAGCCGACTGCACCTTTGCCGGAGAGCGGTTAATCTCATCCGCCAATAGCAAATTTGTAAAAATTGGACCTTTTTTGATTTTAAAACTGTTGCTTTGCGGATCGTATATCTCAGCTCCTAAAATATCTGATGGAAGCAAGTCGGGAGTAAATTGTGCACGTTTGAAGTTAAGCCCCAAACTCTGTGCAAGCGCATTTACGGTAGTTGTTTTTGCAAGCCCCGGAACACCCTCTATAAGAATATGCCCCTCACATAAAAGCGCAATGAGAAGAGCGTCTATCATCTTCTCTTGCCCTACAACAACTTTTGAAACCTCTTTTTTTATCAACTCTATTTTAGAAATCATGAACTTCAAACCTTATTTTATAAATTAATTTTTTATTCTCTAAAGTATAGCAAAACGGTGTTAATAGTTATAATTCTATCCCCAAGGTTTTGCCTATTCCCTCTTTTTTTATCATCTCGCCGAACTTCATGGCAACACTCTCTTTGGCTATCTCATACCCTTGTGTAGATTGTCCCGTAATATTGAATTTGCTGCTTCCCACAACAGAATTTTTATAATCTTTCACTGTTATCTCTATCGCAGCTCTAGCAAGCGTAAATCCGTATGAAGAGGCTCTTTGGATATTTGATGTAACGAGGATTTTAAAGTGCTTTTCTCCGTTGCTTTTTTTTATCTGCAGTTTTTTTAAACCAAGCCCCTCTTTTATGGAAGCTTCTAAATTTTTTGATGTCTCATCACACTCTATGCTAAATGAGATCTTTGAGAGTTCCCTCTCATAGCTGCTATCTATCATCTGCATTTTATGAACATACTCTTTTGAGCTAAAACTGCCATTTAACACATTCATAACGGTTAAAGTATTTGGCACATCCTCTAAATCCGCT
>CAIUZU010000274.1 GCA_903903705.1 uncultured Helicobacteraceae bacterium | reverse complement strand
TCTCTTGTTAGCATCATAATAATCTTTTAACTCTTTTTCAGTTAATTTAATCTTATCAAGCTCCTGCTTTTGCCATACTTGAGTCGCAATCTCTTTCTCTATTCTTTTTGCAATCTCTTGATATTTATCTTTAAACTCTTTTGTTTCTAAGATGCCTTTACTTTTTGCATCACCAAAAATCAGCTCCATTGCAACCAATTGCTCTAAAACTTGCTTTCTAAATTCACTCTGTTTTTCTGCAGGAACTTGGTTAAATCTACCTTGAGTTGCTGCCATAAGTTCTTTATCAACATCTTGTTGCGTAATAGCCGTGCCATTTACCGTTACAAGTGTTTGTGCTGTAGAGAGTGTTGAGAGGATTGCCAAAGACGCCGCTATTTTTGTTACTGTTTTCATTTTCTTCCTTTAAAGAACTACCTTTTATTATTGGCAATTCTAATAATTTTATACTAATGATTATTAAACAACTCCTCTTTTGTATATAATTGCACAATGAAAAAAGCCACTAAACAAGAGATAAAAGAGATTCATCAACTTTTTATAGATAGATACAGTGATGCCGTAACGGAGCTTGAGTACAAAAATGTCTATGAATTACTCATTGCAGTTACTCTCTCGGCACAATGTACCGACAAAAGGGTAAATCTTATTACTCCTGCTCTTTTTGATAAATACCCTACAGCGGAATTATTGGCATATGCAGATATTGAAGATGTAAAATCACTAATTAACAGCTGTTCATTTTTCAATAATAAAGCAAAAAACATCATAGAGATGGCAAAAAGAGTTGTTGATGTATATGGCGGTGAAATTCCTCTAGATGAAAAAGAGCTTATGACACTCAGCGGTGTGGGGCAAAAAACCGCAAACGTTGTCATGATAGAGTACACCGGTGCGAACTTAATGGCGGTAGATACACATGTCTTTCGAGTTGCTCACAGACTCGGACTGAGTGACGACAAAACCGCAACAGCCACAGAAGCAACACTTGTAAAGAAATTTAAAAATAATCTCAATGCACTTCATCAAGGAATGGTACTCTTTGGTCGCTACATCTGCAAAGCAAAAAATCCAACATGCGATGAATGTTTTTTAACATCATATTGTAAGACAAAAGAGAGTTTTAAAGTTTAAAAGTTGGATTGCTTTTTGCTTTATAAAGAGTATGATTAAATATTTTCTTATACTTTTAATAGCATTTCTTTTTTCCGGATGCTTCAACAAAACAGGCATCTCTGCCAAATACTATGCTAATGAATGCAATGAATACTACGATGTTCAAGGCTTTTACCATAAAGATTGTAAAGATGAAAATATAATTACATATAAAGAGATCGGTGAAAAAGCAAGTAAGGCGAGTGAGTTTGTTATCGGTAGAGATGAAGAGGAAGAGGTTGAAAAACCTCAAAGAAATGTTTGGTAAATTGAAACAAATCAACGATAAAATATGAAGTAATTTTATTTTATAGCAATAAAAGTTGCAAAGTTTGCCCAGCGAAACACTACTTCACAGTGTGAAAACCCGCAATTTCTGACCATTCTTATATTTTCATCCTCACTGTAAGGTACTAAAACATTCTCCAACGCTTCTCTCTTTTGCACTATCTCATACTCCGAATAACCCTGCTCTTTTTTAAAATCATAATAGCACTCTATGAGATCTTTGTTTAACTTTGAATGGTGGCTTATAACCTTTTCGCTAAAGATAAAAACTCCATCTTTTTTAAGTGAAGTGGCTATTTTCTTCACAAGCTCTTCACGAATAAGAGGTCGAATAAACTGCAGAGTGTAGTTGCTTACAAAAAGCTCTGCCTCTTGATACTCATACTCTAAAATATCGGCATTTTTCAACTCAATGTCGGCATTAAATGCTTCACACTTTTTTCTGGCTTGTTCTAGCATCGCTTCAGAGTTATCAAGCCCTACTAAAGTCGCACTGTTTTTTAATTTTTTACTTATGCTTATAAGCAGTGTGGCGGTCGAACAGCCCAAGTCATAGGCTATCCCGCCATTTTCCAATGCTTTTAGCGCAAAAAACTGTGTGATTTTTTGCGACTCTTTATAAAAAGGCACACTTCTTTGGAGCATGTCATCAAAAACTGCAGCAACCTCTTCGTCAAACTCAAACTGCTTCTTTATCGGTTTTGTAAATACTTTATCATTCATCTGTGTTGAATTAGTTTCTGCCTATTGCATTTAAATCTAAAAATGCCGCTTCGACTCTTTGAACTAAAGTTTTTTGACCCTCTCTTAGCCATTTTCTCGGATCATAATAGTTCTTATTCGGCTTATCTTCACCCTGCGGATTTCCGATTTGACCTTGAAGATAATCTCTGTTTTTCTCATAATAATCTTTCACGCCTACCCATGTCGCCCACTGAGTGTCTGTGTCGATATTCATTTTTATAACGCCGTAACCGATTGCTTCTCTTATCTCTTCATGTGTCGAACCTGAACCGCCATGAAATACAAAATTTACAGGTTTATCTCCGGTATTAAATTTTTCTTGAATATATTTTTGAGAGTTATCCAGAATTTTAGGGGTAAGTACAACATTTCCCGGCTTATAAACACCGTGAACATTTCCAAAAGATGCGGCAATCGTGAAGTTTGAAGAAACTTCGCTCAACTCTTTATATGCATATGCAACATCTTCCGGCTGAGTATACAAAAGTGAGTTATCGACGCTTGAGTTATCGACACCATCTTCTTCTCCTCCTGTTACACCAAGCTCAATCTCTATGCTCATGCCGATTTTGCTCATTCTTTGTAAATATTTTTTAGAAATAGCAATATTTTCTTCTAAAGGCTCTTCTGATAGATCTAACATGTGAGAAGAAAAAAGTGGTTTGCCTTGCTTTTTATAGTAATCCTCACCGGCATCAAGAAGTGCATCAATCCAAGGAAGAAGTTTTTTAGCCGCATGATCCGTATGAAGAATTACAGCAATGCCATAGCTCTCAGCCATCATATGCACATGTATAGCTCCGCTTATAGCACCTACGATAGCAGCTTTTTCATTTTCATTGCTTAAGCCTTTTCCTGCATAATATGCTGCCCCACCATTGCTAAACTGAACAATTACCGGAGATTTTACTTTTGCAGCAGCTTCTAAAACAGCGTTTATAGAGTCCGTTCCGACAACATTTACCGCAGGAATGGCAAAACCACTCTCTTTTGCATATTTATAAACTTTTTGTAGATCATCACCAAACAAGACACCAGGCTTTACAATATCTAAAATACCCATAATAAGACTCTTTATATAAAAATTTTGTCTAATTGTATTACAGGCTTTATTTAAAATAACTTTTATAAAAACTTTATTATGCTAAAATGCAAAAAAAAATCGGGATGTAGCGATGAGACTGACTTTAGATGAATATTGTAAGCGTTTCAAGATGTCTAAAGAGTTGGTTAATTCTAAGATTAGAGCCAAAAAATTAGATTATGTTATTGAAGAGTCTCAGCTGTTTATCATAGTGAAAGATAATAAAAACTTTCTTCCAGAAGAGAAAGCTATATCTAGAGAAAATGTTCAGGCTGCAAGACCTAAAACAACAGTAGCGACGGTTTTGGCACTCTATCAAAAAGAGAATAATTTTCTAAAAAACAAAATAGCTCAACTGGAAGCGAAAATTGATAAACTCATTGATGACAAGGAGCAAATGCTTCGCGATGAGAGAGATAAGATAGAGCATATCTACAGTTCAAAAGACATGCAGCTAAAAAATATTTTAGAGCTTGTAAATAAAAAGATGGAACTTGAGAGAAAAACTACTATGATTCATGAAATAGAGAGTTTTGAGCATGAAGATGAGTCAGATTTTTTATGCGAACCGGATATGGTTGAGTTAAAAGAGTATCTGAGATCACTAAATATAAAATCTTCTCAAAGAAAAATAATTAAAAAACGATTTTTAGATGCTTATGACAGTGACGTAAGAGTCATGCATAAAGATGGAAAGCTATATTTAGATCTCTCAAAATACGATTATAGTGATTTGCTTGCTTACTAAAAAATTCAAAACAAAAAACATTAGTACCACTATCGATAAATATGCGGCAGAGAACGACTCTTCATCACTTGAGTTCTCTTTCAATATAAATGAAGTGGATACCTATATCAAAACTGTTGCAGAAAGCAGCTTTGTACTCT
>CAIUZU010000273.1 GCA_903903705.1 uncultured Helicobacteraceae bacterium | reverse complement strand
TTCAAAAGTATCTTTTTAAGGAGAGTTGAGAATAACTCTTTTTCATCTTCGCTAAAGGCTTCAAAATATTTACTGCACTCTTTTGAGATCTCGTTTAAAGATTTTATAATAAGATCTTCTCCACTTTGCGTTAAACAGACAAGCATACATCTCTTATCGTTTACATCCTCTTTTCTGCAAATAAGATCTCTCTCTTGAAGTCTCTTTAGAACCTTTGTCATACCGCCTGAGGAGAAAATTGTCAGGTCATAAAGCTGAGTCGGAGAGAGCACTTTGCCGTGTGTATATAGTGAAGCTAAAACATCAGTTTCTGAGTTAAGAAGATCAAATTTCTCTTTTAAAAAAATCTCCGCATGTGCAAATATTGTTTTTTGAATAACTGCTATTGGAAATGTCATCAAAAAAACCTCAGGAAGCTCTTTTGAATCGACTTTGTCGTAAAAATTGGTGATAAGGTCAGTGTGTACTCTATTTTTTTTCATGAGGAAATTATAGCAGAAAATATATCTTTCTAGCAAGATATATTTAAGAGTTGATGTGATACTATTTCGTAAAATCTAAATGAAGGAGAGCAATTGAGACTTATTTTGCCAATACTTTGTCTGCCAATTTTTCTCTATGCATATACTCTTGAAGAGTTGGTAGAGTTGTCACACAAAAATAGAGTAGTAGAGTCTGCCTCACATCTTTTAAACTCAAAAGAGAAGGCTTATGAGAGTACAAAAAGCTCATATCTGCCAAGTATCGAAGTAGGAGCTACCTACCAAAATGCGTATGAGGAGACTCCATCATCTGCACAAAATGCGCTTAAAGCTCAAGCGAGTTTGAAGTACACCATTTATGACGGAGGCAAAGAGCAGAGTCTCTACTCACAGCTGAAGTCAGGTATTGATTCAAGCAAGATGAGTGTTGAAGCTCTTAAGATGAGTCTCTCTCTTGACGTATCAAGACTATATTTCGGTTATCTTGCCTTTGATGCGGACAAAAGAGCAAAACTTCAAGAGATAGAGCAGCTAAGGGCGGAGTTAAAGAGACTGCAGCTCTTCTATGAAGTCGGTTCTATAACGCATGATGAACTTGACAAGATTGATTCAAGAGTTAAAAATGCGATGGTAAAACTACATGAAATAGAGCTTGAGAACCAAAAGATTCTTCATACTTTTGAGTACTATACTTTACAAAAGGTTGACTCCATAGAAGAGGGTTCACATGTGAAGTTTGTTTATGAACAAGATCCTTCCATTCGAGCGGATATTGCGGCACTTGAACATAGTGCAACATCTCTGATGCATGAAGCACAAAGCAAAAAGAGCCAAAATTTGCCGCAAGTTACTTTTAACGACACTATAAGCTATAGTGATTACTACTTTGACAATAAAAACTTAGAGAGTAACTTTTTAGTTGACACTCAAAATATAGCAATGGTTAATCTTTCATGGAATGTTTTTGATTTTAACACGGTTACAAAGAGCTATGAGTCAAAGTTTGAGGAGTATTTAAGCAAAAAATCTTCACTCGAACATGAGAAGCATAAAGCGGATGTTGAGTACAGGCTTGCAAAAAAATCACTTGAGATTGCAAAGTTAAAAATTTCTGCAGCCAAAGCAACTCTTGATGCTGCAAGTGCGACTTATGCTCTTGTAAAAGTGAGATATGAGAATAGAACAATTGATAATGTTGCATATCTCCAATCACTCAGTGAAAAATTTGATGCACAGAGAGATTATGAGAGAGCGCTTTTAGATGTAGAGATGAAAAAAGCTGAGTTGATTTACTACAGCGGAAAAGATATAAAGGAGTTTTTATAGATGAAAAATTTAACATTATCATTAGTGGCGGTTTCACTGCTTTTTATAGGTTGCAGTGATGAAAAAAAGGGTGTTTCCACGCAAGCCCCGATGGCGCAAATGCCTCCTGTTAGCGTTAAATCCCAAGTTGTAACATTTTCAAAAGCAAACTTTACAAAGAGTTACTCTGCTCTTCTTAAACCCTATCAAGAAGTAGATGTTGTAGCAAGAATAAAAGGTGTTTTGGTAAAAGAAAATTTTACAGAGGGCGCATTTGTAAAAGAGGGGCAGACTCTATATGAAATCCAAAAAGATGAGTACAGAGCGGCTCTAAATGAGGCAAAGGCATCTCTCTCAAAAGCTGAAGCAAACTTCAATAAAGCTTTAAAAGACTGGAATAGAGCAGAGTTCTTATTTAAAAACTCTGCTCTGAGCGAGCAGCAAAGAGATGAACTTTTTTATGCACATGAGAGCGCCAAAGCAGAGGTTCAAAAAGCAAAGGCAGCCGTTGCCAATGCAGAGCTAAATTATGGGTATACAACCATCAAAGCGCCTATTGGCGGGATTATAGGTTTGAGTAGCAGTGATGAGGGAAGTTATATAGATACAGATGCACAAAACTCAAAGCTTACTACTATTACTGCCGTCGATAAACTTTATGCGGAGTTTTCAGTGCCAAGCTATGATGCTTCAAAATATGCATTACAAATCAAAAACGGCGCAACGCTTACACTTAACATGGGAGCAAAAAAATATAGCGGAAGAGTTGACTTTGTAGCACCGAAACTAGATTCCAAAACAGACACGCTTCTAGTTAGAGCAATTTTTGAAAATCCAAATAGAGAGCTTCTTGTCGGGTCGTATGCAGAGGTAACTCTGGAAGGATTTAGCTATGAGAATGTTGCTAAAATTCCTCAGGGTGCACTTATAAAAACTCCGGATGCTACGGTTGTTTATCTCATTGAAAATGGAGCTGTCTCTATGAAACCCATCAAAGTTCTACATGTAGAAGATGGCGTAGCGATGGTTGAGAGCGGCATTAAAGAATCAGACGAGATAGCAGTAAGCAATATAGCAAAGTTAAGACCGAACTCTAAAGTAACGATTATGGACGGTAAATAAGATGTTTTCCGCTTTTTTTATAAAAAGACCGATATTCGCATCAGTTATCGCCATCATAATCGTTCTAGCGGGTGTTATATCTATGAGATCTCTTCCTATCGGAGAGTATCCAAGAGTTATTCCGCCTCAAATAGTCGTTTCAACATCATATCAGGGAGCGAGTGCCGAGACTATCTCAAAAACAGTCGCAGCGCCTCTTGAAGAGCAGATAAACGGGGCTAAAGATATGCTCTATATGAGTTCACTCTCGGCAGATAACGGCTCTCTTAGTATCAGCATATTTTTTAAAGTCGGAACAAATCCCGATGATGCGAAGATTGATGTAAACAACCGTGTTCAAGCGGCACTCTCTAAATTGCCTGAACAGGTAAAACGGCAGGGTGTAAGAGTAAATGAAAAATCACCTGACATGCTTCAAGTTGTCATTTTGCACTCGCCTAAACAGAGCAGGGATGTGACGTTTTTATCAAACTATGCGCTTATGAATGTTGTGGATGATTTAAAAAGGGTCAAAGGTGTCGGCGATGTAATCATCTTTGGAGCAAAAGATTACTCCATGCGTATCTGGATAGATCCGTTGAAACTTCAAAAATACTCTTTAACCGTAAAAGATCTTATCGCATCCGTAAGAGAGCAAAATGAGCAGTATGCAGCCGGAAAACTCTCAGCCGAACCTGTTGCAAAAGGCGAGATGTTTACATACACCCTTGAGACGCCGCAGAGATTTAGCGATCCGTCGCAGTTTGCAAATATTATCATAAGAGCAAACGAGGATGGAAGTTCGCTTAAGCTTAAAGATGTAGCAACTATTGAGCTTGGATCTCAGAGTTACGATATGAAAAACAAACTTAACAACTCTCCTGCCGTTCCTGTTGCTATATTTTTGCAAAGCGGTGCAAATGCTATCGAGACGGCAAAAGAGATACGAAAAGTTATAGACGGCATAAGCAAAAACTTTGTCAATGACGTTGAGTATGTTATCCCTTACGACATTACCGATTTCGTTCAAGTCTCTATCAATGAGGTTATAAAAACTTTCATAGAGGCTATCATCTTAGTCGTACTTATCATATTTCTCTTTTTGCAGAGCTGGAGAGCAACACTCATCCCTATCTTGGCAGTTCCAGTATCCATTGTCGGAGCATTTGCAGGGATGTACATGTTGGGCTTTAGTATAAATCTACTTACTCTTTTTGGACTTGTTTTAGCCATCGGGATAGTAGTTGATGATGCGATTATCGTTATAGAGAATGTTGAGAGACACATAAAAGAGGGACTCTCTCCGCTTGAAGCTTCACTTCAAGCTATGAGGGAAGTTTCAAGTGCACTTATTGCTATCGTTTTGGTTCTCTCTGCCGTATTTATACCTGTTGCGTTTTTGGGAGGATTAAGCGGCGAGATGTATAGGCAGTTTGCCGTAACCATCGTCATCTCTTTGGCTATTTCAGGACTTGTAGCACTTACTTTGACGCCTTCACTTTGTGCCTTGATGTTAAAACCGACACATCAAGAGCCGAAATATTTTTTCAAATGGTTTAACAACTTTTTTGATTGGGCTACTAATGGTTACTCAAATACTCTAAAGCTTACTATTCGTTACTCATTTTTAAGCATGCTTCTCTTTGGAGGACTTGTATATGTTACTTACGACTTGTTCAATAGACTAAAAACCGGACTTGTACCAACGGAGGACAAAGGAACGGTTTTTGTCTTCAGCTACAATCCTCCCGGTGCATCTCTAAGCAGAACAGATGCGCTTACTTCGGAGATCTATAACATAGCTTCAAAAGATAAAGAGAGCATAAAAAACATAGTTCAGTTTGCAGGGATTGACTTTGTAACATTTGCACAAAGAACAAATTCGGCGGCTACTATCTTAAAGCTTCAGCCTTGGGATGAAAGAACAAAACCCGAACAGCATGCAAGCCAGATAGCGGCTCAAATGGGTAAAAAACTCTCCGCTACAAGTGATGGATTCTCGTTTGGTGTCGTTCCTCCGCCGATTATGGGTATGGGAGTCGCAGGCGGATTTGAGCTTTTTGTACAAAATAAGACAGGCTCAGATATAAAAGAACTTCAAAAATATGTCAATGAGATTATTCAAAAAGCAAGTACAAGACCTGAACTTGCAGGAGTAAGAACTACGCTCAATACGAATGTGCCAAAATATCAAGTACATGTAGACACTGCAAAAGTAAAAGCAAAAGGTGTAAATGTAGATGAGGTTTACCAAACACTAAATGCAACTTTCGGTAATTTTTATGTAAATGATTTTAATCTTTTTGGCAGAACATATATGGTAAACATGCAGGCTGATGAGTCATTTAGAAAAACGCCTGAAGATCTAAACAAAATCTATGTAAGAAGCTCTAAAGGTGAGATGATTCCGCTTAGCTCTTTTGTTTCACTTAAACAGAGTGTGAGTGCTGATTTGGTAGAGCGTTTCAACCTCTTTAGTGCCGCAAAAGTAGCAGGGCAGGCAAATCTCGGATATAGTTCAGGTGATGCGCTAAGAGCGATGGAAGAGGTGGCAAACGAGGTGCTTCCGCAAGGTTACTCTATCAGCTGGATAGGAACGGCATATCAGGAGAAGCAGATTTCAAGTGCAGGAAATATGGCATTTATATTTGGGATAATCTTTTTGTACCTTATCTTAGCGGCACAATATGAGAGATGGCTGATGCCGATATCTGTACTTTTGGCAGTTCCGTTTGGTATCTTTGGAGCCGTTGTTGCAAACCATTTAAGAGGTTTGGAGAATGATATCTATTTTCAGATAGGAATACTTGTTTTAGCGGGGCTTTCAGCTAAAAATGCCATTTTGATTGTGGAGTTTGCTATGCAAAAGAGAGAGCAGGGCATGGAGCTGGTTGAAGCTGTTTTAGAAGCTGCAAAGATTCGTCTTCGCCCTATCATCATGACTTCACTTGCATTTACGTTAGGAGTTATTCCGCTTGCAATCAGCAGTGGTGCAGGAGCTGCAAGCAGACACTCCATAGGTACGGGAGTTGTAGGAGGAATGTTGGCTGCTACATTTTTAGCTATAGTTTTTATCCCTCTTTTTTATGTTCTTGTTTCAAAGTTTAGAAAAGAGTAGAACATTTATAGCTCTAGAGTTTTTTAAGCAATTGCTTTAAAAAACTCTGCGGCTTCTAGTTCGTCATCACTCAGTTTATCTTCTCTATAATCCTCATTTTCGGATATCAATTTTTTAATCTCTTTTTGACAAAATTCAAACAAAACATCTCTTGCTTCATCTAAATTATTTACAAAACC
>CAIUZU010000272.1 GCA_903903705.1 uncultured Helicobacteraceae bacterium | reverse complement strand
CTATAACATCAGGGTAAAGCGTGCCTTGAGCTAAAAACTTGATACCGTCATGCTTCTTAGCCTCTTTTTCAAACTCTTCTATAAATGTATGCCCGATAATTTTTCGTTTTGTCTCAGGATCACTTACTCCTGCCAGTTTACTTAAAAAGTTTTCTCTAGCATCTACAACAACCAAAGGCACTTTTAAATTGATTTTAAAAACCTCTTCAACCTGCTCTCTCTCGCCTTTACGAAGAAGTCCATTGTCCACAAAAACAGGAACAAGTTGCTCACCGATTGCTTCATAAAGCATAGCTGCAACAACCGAACTGTCAACTCCGCCGCTTAGTCCACAAAGAACTTTTCCGCTTCCTACTCTCTCTCTGATAATCTTAATCTGCTCTTTTAAGAAATGTTCCATCTTCCATTTCTCTGTAACACCGCAGATAGTTCTTGCAAAGTTGCGAAGCATCAAATAACCCTCTTCAGAGTGCTGAACCTCCGGATGGTACTGCATCGCATAAACACGTCTTTTCTCATCCGCAATAGCAGCATAAGGAGAGTTTGCAGATATCGCTATAGGCGTAAATCCTTCCGGAAGAACATCAACCTTATCGCTATGGCTCATCCAAACAACTCTCTCATCATCACAATCTTTTAAAAGAGGCGAACAACCCTCACCTGTATTAATAATCTTTAATTCTGCTTTTCCGTATTCATGGTGAGACGAACGAACTACACTACCGCCAAAATCTACCGCAATTCTCTGCATGCCGTAGCAGATACCAAGAATAGGTATTCCCATTTTATAAACGCCTTGATCCACCACATATGCATCTTTATTGTAAACCGAAGATGGTCCTCCGCTTAAAATAACGCCCTTTGGATTTTTAGCTTTAATATCTTCCACTTTTGTATGGTATGGAAGAATTTCACAATAAATTTTATCTTCGCGTAAACGGCGAGCTATAAGTTGAGTATATTGAGATCCGAAATCTAATACTATAATGCTAACATCTGTCATCTGATTACCTTTAAAAAGAGTGTTTTGAAGTGCCAAATAGGCGTTAAGAGGGTACGTACCCTTTTGATAACAAAAGGATACAATAAGTTTGTTTAATGTTTAATATAGAGACCCAACACCTGATACTGCACATACCAAATAGCAACTGACACCACATAACCTATAAATATAGTCCATGCATATTTCATGTGTGAGCCAAACGTATATATTCCAGGCAATTTACCCATTACACCTACGCCTGCGGCAGATCCAAACGAGATGAGCGAGCCGCCGACTCCTGCAGTCATAGTTACAAGCATCCACTGGTCAACGCCCATGTCTGGGTTTGCTTTTAAAATAGCAGACATAACAGGAACATTATCTACTATGGCAGATAAAAAGCCAACACCTATATTTGCCCATGTAGGACCTAAAACCGATGGATCATACACAACAGCCGCAAGAGATAGCCAACCTACAAAATAGAGCGCTCCGACTGCAGCTAAAATACCGAAGAAAAACAGAAGAGTATTATTCTCTATCCTTGCAATGGAGTGAAAAACATTGAACTCGCTTTTATGAACTTTTTTAAGTCTATAAGCAAAGAGTTTAAGAAGCGACAATCCAAAAAGCATTCCCCACATTGCCGGTAAGTGAAGCACTTGATGCGATAAAACAGCACACACTATTGTAAATACGCCAAGACCTATAACAACCTCAGCACCCTTCATCATCTCAGGCTTTTTCTCTGTGCTTGCATCAAAGTGAGGAGTCTCATCAGGCACAAATCTGCTAAGCAAATAGCCTGTTACAAGAAACCCTCCAATTGCAGATGGAAATAGGAATAAAAAGTCAACAAACTCGCCTTTTCCTGCCGCCCATGCCATAAGTGTCGTAATATCTCCAAAAGGACTCCATGCACCGCCTGCGTTTGCCGCAACAACTATATTGATAGCCCCCGGAACTAAAAATGAAGCTTTTTGGCGTTCAATCGTAATAAGAACGGTTGATAAGATGAGAGCTGTTGTTAAGTTGTCTGCAACAGGAGAGATAAAAAATGCCAATAAACCGGTAGCCCAGAATAGTTTTTTATAGCTATACCCTTTTGAAACAAGGTTATATTTTAGTCTGTCAAAAACACCCATGTGAATCATAGACTCAATGTATACCATAGCAACAAACAAGAAGAAGAAAATCTCTGCAATCTCTAAAATAATATGCTCAATTTGTGTATGAACCAAATCCATATTCATACCGTTTAGCGCATAGTAAAAAGCAATCAAAATAAAAAGAAAAGTACCTGCGAACAGAGCCGGTTTGGCTTTGTCTATATGGTATTTCTCCTCAGCGGCAACAAAGTAATACCCGACTACAAATATGATTAGGGAGGCAAAACCAACCCATGTCATGGTCAAATCCGGAACCACATCACTGCTGCCCCCAGAGCTTGCGTAAACAAAACTGAAACTAAGCATTATCATCAATAGCTTAGTCATTATCATCTTTTTTTATGTAATGAACCCCGATTGATTCATCTCTAGCTAATGCTGCAAGTACAATCTCTTTTGCTGTAAGTAGTCGGAATTTTACAAGTTTGCCGATTTTTTCATTTAAAAGAGCATTAATTTGATCCAATGCACTCTTTAAACCCTTTTTTGTTCTTACAATGGAAACATTCTCCCACATGATTTTTCTAAGAAGATTTTTTTTCTCTTTATCCTCTTTATAGCTCATTACCTCATCGCTTACTTCAAATTCGATATCTTTTTTAACAAGCTTCTTTTTTAAAATATCTTCAACCGCTCTCTTTCCAAAAACAAGCCCCTCTAAAAGAGAGTTAGAAGCAAGTCTGTTTGCGCCGTGGACTTTTGTAGAGGCAACTTCGCCTATGGCATAAAGAGATTTAATGCTAGGTACTGCACCGTTTATATCAGTTTTAATTCCACCTATTGCATAATGAAAAGCAGGTGAGATGGGAACTCTCTGTTTTGGTACGTCAAACCCTAAAAGCTGCAGATTTTTATAAAGATTTGGAAATCTTTTCGTAAAGTAAACATGGTCAAAGTTTTTAAACGACAAATATGTCTGCAAACCTGTTTTTTTATTGTGGTCATATATCGCTTTACTCACTATATCTCTTGAGGCAAGTTCTCCTCTCTCGTCATAATCAAAAAGAAATCTTCTTCCCTCTTCATCTTCAACAGTAGCACCCTCGCCTCTTAAAGCCTCCGTCAAAAGCAATTTTTGAGCAGAGTCGTTATCTACATAAACGGTCGGGTGAAATTGCATCATCTCCATGTCGGCAAGCTCTATACCCTTCATGACACAAAGACCTTGCATATCCGCACTGATACATGGTGCGTTTGTATGATATGCGTACAATGAGCCTACTCCGCCGCTTGCGATTATCACATTGTCGGCATAAATATTTCTGCGTTCTCTATGATCAAGAACCGTTACACCGTAGCACTCACCATCTTTTATAAGCAAATCCACTACTCTGGCATCGGTTAGCATCGGATGAGGATTTTGCTCTAACAAAAAGTAGTGCATGTATCTGCCCGTTGCATCTCCTCCGGCATGAAGTATTCGCTCTTTTGAGTGAGCCGCCTCTTTTGTATAGAGAAGTTTTCCGTCTTTATCTCTGTCAAACTCAAATCCGCGAGCGATGAGATCATCTATAATGGCTTTTGAACTCTCGCTCAGCACTCTTACAGCCTCTTCACTACAAAGTCCTGCTCCTGCATCAAGCGTATCTTGTACATGCAGAGGAATATCCTCCGCATCAATCGCCAGCGCTATGCCGCCTTGAGCATAGAAACTGTTACACTTAAATGTCTCTCTTTTGTTTATTATGAGAACTTTTTTATTACGAGATAGGTGCATAGCAGCGTAAAGACCTGCCACGCCTGCACCTACTATTATTACATCATATTTCATCTGCTGCTTTCATTGTTATCGCCGCTAGGCTTTTTAATAATAAATTTTACATTCTTATCACTCTGCGGTGCAGAGTCTAAATAATATGGGTCACCCCTGTACCCACATCCACTCAAACTTAACAAAAACATTGCTATAATTACCAGATGAAAAACGCTAGTCAAATTATAAATTCCATTCAAAGCAGACCTCAATTCTCTAAACTATCTTATTATAAATGTATAAAAATAGTTCAATCTATGTTTACTCCGCCTATACAAAGAATGATTAACTTCGCCTACATTAAAAACAGAACTCTATTTTTTGTATTTAATCATCCTGTTGGGAAACAAGAGTTTGATAATAGTATACAAAGCATTAAAAGTGCTTTAAAGTTCCTTATGCCACAAGAGTGCAAAGAGTGCGATGAAAATCTCTTTGATGACATAAAAGCTTTTGTAACGCACACTCCAAAAAAACAAGAAGAAGAGTTCAAAGAGATAATGCAAGTTTACAAAGAGCGTTCAAGCGGTAATTTTGAGATAAATGTTCATGATGAAAAGTTAGGTTCGCTCATCCGCTCCATCCAAGAGATCATTAAGAGCCGTAAATGACGCTTGAAGAAACCATAAAACAACTTCCGGATTGTGCGGGAATATACCAGTATTTTGACAGTGAAGGACGACTTCTTTACCTAGGCAAAGCAAAAAGTCTGACAAAAAGAGTAAAGAGCTATTTTAACTTCATGCCTGAGTTAAAACCAAACTCAAACCTCTCAAGCAGAATCACAAAGATGATCTCTCAAACTGCTTCCATGAACTACATAGTGGTAAACTCAGAACATGATGCATTGATACTGGAAAATTCTCTTATAAAACAGCTTACTCCAAAATATAATATTCTGCTTAGAGATGATAAAACTTACCCGTATATCTACATAGACAACTCGCAGGAGTATCCGAGATTTGATATAACAAGAAAAATTATAAAATCTTCAAACATCAAATATTACGGTCCATACTCGGTAGGAGCTAGAGATATTTTAGACTCCATCTACGAAATCTGCCACCTTGTTCAAAAGAAAGGATCTCTAAAATCAAAGAAACTCTGCCTCTACTATCAGATAGGAAAATGCCTCGGTCCATGTGAGTTAAATATTTCATATGAGCGATATAAAAAAGAGGTTGACATGGCTGAAGATCTTATCAAAAATAAAAAAGTATTACTCTTTAAACTTGAAGAGAAAATGCACTTTTATGCCGAAAATCTTCGTTTTGAAGAGGCTCTTAAAATGAGGGACAGGATAGAGAGAATAAGCCGCTCAGAGATAAAAAGCGAGATTGATTTTGCAAGCAACGAAAATTACGACATCTTTGTAATAAAAAACAGCACATCAAAAGCGGTAGTCGTTAGAATCTTTATGCGAGAGGGCAAGATCATCTCATCTTCACATGACTACATACAGTTAAACGAGGGGTTTGATGAGAGCGAACTCTACCAAAGAGTCTTGATGGATTTCTACAAAGATGAAAAACCGCCTATCATCGCACCCATTTTAGTCGCCTCCGAGTTTGAGGGAAAAGATGTGATAGAGGAGTATCTTACTAGAGTGTTTGAAAAGAAAGCAGAGATAAAAGTACCTAAAATAGGAGAGAAAAAACATCTTATAGATCTGGCTCTCTTAAATGCAGCAGAGCTTCTAAAAAGGGGGAACGCACAAAAAAGCGATGAGATTACTAAAGAGATAGAAGATCTCTTTGCTCTTCAAAGAGTTCCAAAAAGAGTGGAGATATTTGACAACTCTCATATGGCAGGAATGGCTACAGTAGGTGCTATGGTGGTTTATGAGAGTGGGGTATTTGATAAAAAAAGTTATCGAACCTACCATCTTGAGGCGAAAGATGAGTATGCTCAGATGCGAGAGATGCTCCATAGAAGAGTGGATAGTTTTGCTAAGAATTCTCCGCCTGATTTATGGATTTTAGACGGCGGAAGCACACTCTTAAACTTAGCAATTGAAATTTTAGAATCAAGCGGAGTTTTTTTAGATGTAATTGCCATATCAAAAGAGAAAATTGATGCAAAAGCACATCGTGCAAAAGGAAAGGCTAAAGATATCATACATACAAAAGATGATACATTTAGACTCCAAGAGAGTGACAAAAGGCTTCAATGGGTGCAAAAGCTAAGAGATGAAGCACACAGATCTGCCATAAATTTCCATAAAAAAACAAAACTAAAAATTGACCAAGAGAGTAAACTTCTCTCGCTTCATGGGATATCACAAGCAAAAATTATCAAACTGATAAATCACTTCGGCACATTTGACGCACTTAAAAAATTAACCACTCAAGAGATAAGTTCTGTTTTAAATATCAAAGATGCAAATATAATAAAAGATATTTATAAAT
>CAIUZU010000271.1 GCA_903903705.1 uncultured Helicobacteraceae bacterium | reverse complement strand
TTTGTGAGTGTTTTTAAATCATCTGCTCTTAGTTCGACTTCCAACCCTCTTTTACCCGCACTGACAAAAACACTCAAGAAATCACATGCCGTTGAGTCTATGACCGTTTTTAACCTTTTTTTCTGCCCTATCGGGCTGACCCCGCCCAAAATATAGCCTGTCGTTTTTTGTACATCATGTGCATCTGCCATAGCCGCTTTTTTTGCACCGAATGTTTTTGCAACGGCTTTCATACTTAGTTTTGAAGAGACGGGAACTACGGCAACAACTAACTCTTTTGTGTCGATAGCGACAACCAAAGTCTTAAAGACTCTTTGTGTTGAAATGCCGAGTTTATCAGCCGCTTCATTACCATAAGAGTCGCAAGAGTTGTCATGAGTATAGTGATGTACCTTATGCTCTATTTTACTTTTTTTAAGAAGGTCTATACACGGTGTCATGTTATTTTATATCTTTTTTCTAATTTTACATCAATTTTGTAACCGCTCATCTTTTCAAATACTCTAATGCTATTTTTTTTGCTTCTACTCCGTTTGCACCCTCGCCTTTTATGTTAAAAGCAAAAACAGTAGTTTTATCATGGTTTTGCACAAAACCCACAAACCAGCCTGCCCCACCGCAGCTTCCTGTTTTTCCGCCGAGTCGATAGGTATCGTTTTTTTCTAAAGTGATAATATCTTTAACCGTGTCCATTACATGTTGGGGAAAGTCCAAATCATTGCGCATAAGTCGTGAGAGAAAATCAACCTGTTCGTTTAAAGAGATTTTGAGACTTCCGCCACCCAGCCAAAAGTCCGTAAGAGTATTGGAAGTATCCGCATTACCGTACTTAACTCTGCTTACATACTCTTTCATTCTCTGCTCGCCTATACGACTAGCCAGTTCTTGATAAAACCATACGGCAGATACGGCTATGGCGGAACGCATTGAGTGGTCACGGTTCCACACATCATACTCACGTTTTACTCCATCCCACTTTATGATTTCATCTTCATCTTTTACGACTCTGCTATCAAGAGCAATCATTGAGTTTAGGATTTTAAAAGTTGAACACGGACTAAGTCTCTCATCTGCATGCGTTCCAAAAACTGTTTTTTCTGAACTGTTTAAATCCAAGATGACCGCACTTCCGTCATACTTACCGAAATTTGGCTCTTTTGCAAATAGAGGTAAAACTAATATAAATAAAATTAGTAGTTTTGACATTTTTTATTTGGATGCTATTTTCATAGCAAGCTTGCGGGCAAAAGGAAATACAAGCAATATGGTCGGAAATGCGATAGCATACGCAACTAACCATGCATGTATCCAAACTGAAACAAAATCATCCACCAACCCTAAGTTAATAAATGTAATCGCTCCCGACATGATAAAACTCATAAAACCAGAGAGCAAAAGTGCTTGAACTTGATGAAGATATTTTACTGAAACCATTTTTTTCCTTCGTTATTTTTTGCGTTGCAATTCTAAAATAGGACTCTAAAGCTTGTGGCTCTTTTGGAGTTTACTCTGTAACCAAGTGAGATAATCATATCTAGGTTATAAAATTCTACTTCCCGTTTAACTTCCCGTTTCCCCTCTTTTTGAACTGTTTCCATTTTGGAAATAGTTGAACTATCCAGTTCTCCATCTACAAGAATATTTTTTATATGCTTATTTATCGCAGGAACATTTACATCAAAAAGCAAAGACATCTGCTTTTGACTCAGCCATACGGTATCGTTTTCAAGCGATACATCAAGCTTTATCTCTCCGTTTATATCTTTATAGATGATTATGTCTGATTTGATTATTCATTGTCTTTTTCCTTATTTCAAACTATCTTTACTATTCCACGAGAGACGAGCAAGTCTCTTACCGCTTTATTGTTAGTTGCATGTTCATTTGAGATTTGATTTTTATAGCTTATATTTTGAGCTTTTACATTGTACTTAGTAATTTCCATTGCAAAATCTTTTGCTTTGAGCGATAGTATT
>CAIUZU010000270.1 GCA_903903705.1 uncultured Helicobacteraceae bacterium | reverse complement strand
GTTTGCCTATTTTGCAAATTTACTGAAAAAAATCCCTTTCATCGTCACAAGAAGAGTTGACAACCCTCTTAAAACAAATTTTTTAAATACTTTCATGTACACAAATGCAAAAGCATCGGTTGCCCTCTCTAAAGCAATAGAAAAAGAGATTTTAAGAGTAGCTCCAAAAGCAAAAACCAACATTATTCCAAGTGCTTTTAGCGACATTGAGGTTAATGAGAAGATAGCACATGAGATAAAAAAAAGGTTCGATGAAAAATTTCTTATAGGTCATGTGGGTGCGCTCGATGACAAACATAAGGGGCAATCTATCATTATCGACATAGCAAAAAAAGTAGAGACTTCACACCCGGAGATTCACTTTTTGCTAGTTGGCGGCGGATGCGATGAAGAGCGTTTCAAAGAGATGGCAAAAGGGCTGAGAAACATCACCTTTGAGGGCTTTGTAACTAATGTAAACGACTATATAAAATGCTTTGACATGTTTGTTTTTCCATCAAGAAATGAGGGTTTAGGCTCTACTCTTCTTGATGTTATGAAAATTGGCATACCCATCATTGCAAGTCGTGTAGGAGGAATTGTTGATATTATCAAAGATACTGAAAACGGACTGCTTTTTGATATAAACAATCTGGGTGAACTTAAAAAACTCATTTTAGCACTTTATGAGGATCACAAAAAAGCAGAGTCTTTAGTTTCAAACGCTCTCAGTTCGGTTGAAAAATATTCAGCACAAAATATGGCTGAAGCATATATAAAACTTTATGAACAAAAAGCTAAATAATATCTATCAGTCCCTACGCACTCTCATAAATGAAGCAAACTTAGGTTTGCCTCCTTTTGTAAAACCATAATATTTGAAAGTGACTATTTCACCTACTTTAGGTGGATTTTTTCTTATCTCATCACTAAAACCGCTTCCGATAAAAAACTCTACCCCTGTTTTAAGTTTTACATGTAGGCTTCCCATCACTCCTTCATATTTTTTATTTCCTTTTTTATAACCTATTACCTCAGCTTCCATGTCTTGCGCTTTTTTAGCTTTGAGTAAAAAATCGCTTCTCCCCTTAAAATACTCTTTTGAGCCATCTTTTATCATAGCACCCTCCCCGCCGTTTTTTATGATATCTTCCAAAAACAAATCTAGATCTTTTGTACTTTTTAGGATCTTTTGCTCGATGATTTTAATATGCGAGATCTTGTTATCCTCTATATATTTTCTAGCTTTTTGCAATCTTTTTTCAAAATTTCCGCTTGCATAAGGAACTTCAAATATCATATAGCGTATTTGACTCCATTTATCGCTTGGAGTCTGATCTAGCACTATAGACTGGATATTTTCAAAATCTCCTCTTTTGCTCCAAAGCTCTCCGTCAAGCTCAAAGGACGGAAGTTTTTGCGTAAAATATTTTGGAGCATTTATAACTTTGCCTTCTCTTGAGAGTAAGTTTCTGCCATCCCAATAAGCTCTTATACCGTCAAGTTTTTCAGACATTAGCCAGCCACTTATATTTTGATCCGTATATATATTTGCTTTTTGCAGAG
>CAIUZU010000269.1 GCA_903903705.1 uncultured Helicobacteraceae bacterium | reverse complement strand
GTGATAATGCAGGCGGAATTGACAAGTCAGTTATTGATAAGCTGGGTGAACCATATATTACGACAAAAAGTGTTAACGGAACAGGGTTGGGAATTTATATGTCATTGATAATTATAGAAAAACATTTCAGCGGAAGCATGAGCTGGAAAAATATCAACAACGGAAGTTGTTTTACGATTGAAATACCACTTGTAAATGTACAGGAGATATAAAAATGACTTCTGTTAAAGAACTCAAAGCACTTTGCTCAAAGCTGAGTGTCTTATATGTAGAAGATGATATCGGACTGCGTGAAATGGTATTGGATTATTTAAAAAAACTGTTTTTAAATGTAAAAGCGGCAGAAAACGGCAAGAGCGGTTTAGAAGAATTTAAGAGGAGTCATTTTGATTTAGTTATTACTGATATACAGATGCCCTATAAAAACGGCATAGAGATGATAGAAGCGATTAAAAATGACTCCCCTGAACAAGAAATTATAATTCTTACTGCATTTTCAGAATCGTCATACTTCATGGATGCCATCAGGCTGGATGTAAGTGGGTATATCATTAAACCTATTGATTTTGATAAGATAAACAGCACTCTTTTTCGCGTTACAAATAAGATTATGGCAATTAAAGAGAACAGATTCTATAAAGAAGAGTTGGAGCGATTGGTTAGAGAAGAGGTTAAAAAAAATAATATTTTAGAAGATGAAAAAATTTACAATTACGAGCAGACACTTATAGCACTTGTTAAAATGATAGAGCAAAGAGACACCTATACGGGCGGACACTCTGAGCGTGTAGCTAAGTATTGCAAGATTATCGCTTCAGAGATGGGATGTGCTCCTGCGGATTGCGATTTAATATACAGAGCCGGAATTTTGCATGACATCGGCAAGGTTGTTACTCCTGATACTATTTTGCTAAAACCGGGAAAACTTGAAGCGAATGAGTACAACTTGATTCAAGAGCATGTAATGGCAGGAAAGCAGATGTTGGAAAAAATCCCTATGTACAAAGAGTTGGCGTACATTATAGGTTCGCACCATGAAAGATATGACGGAATGGGTTATCCAAACGGATTAAGCGGAGATGCAATAGGGGTTTTATCAAGAATCATGATAGTTGCCGATGCGTTTGATGCAATGACTACAAACCGGATTTACAGAGCTAGACTAAGCAAGGCGGAAGCTTTGGCAGAGATTGATGCGCATAGTGCAAAGCAGTTTGATCCGGTAGTTGCAAAGTATGCTATATCGGCGTTAGAAAAGATTGAAATAGACACGAACAGCACGCAGATGCCTAATGGAAAAATAGAAGAGGAGCGTTTCGCTTATTTTTATAAGGATCAAATTACGGGGCTATACAATCAAACGTATCTGGATTTGATTTTAGTTCAAAACGACAGCTCTGATATTTATAAGTATATAAATTTTATCAGTATCCATAATTTCGGTAATTTCAATCAAAGTAACGGCTGGCATGACGGAGATATTTTACTAAACACCATAGGATTATATCTTATGCAAACATTTCCGAAGTATTTACTTTTTCGTTTTGAGGG
>CAIUZU010000268.1 GCA_903903705.1 uncultured Helicobacteraceae bacterium | reverse complement strand
GGGGAAAAGTGATGTAGTAAATCATCACAAAAAAATACCATACAAAACCATAGAGTGTAAAGAAGAGATAGGCGACATTGACAGTTAATGCGGAAGATTTGAGTAGAAGCAATAAATGGCAGAAGCTATTGTAGAAGCAGGGCTAAAAAAGTGAAATTGTGCCCCGCTTTATTTTTATGTTTTTAATAATATCTAAAGCATATTAAAGATTTTAGAAGGTTTATTAAACTTTTTTTTTACGCCCATCATCTATCAAAAGTGGAGATTCAATCTCAGGGGTGTTGGTTTCAACTGTTTTTGTGATAGGTATTCCACCTCTGGAGAGGGTGGAACGAGAAAGAATGGAATGAGGAAGTGTCACGAATTACTGTAATTTAATGAATAGGGTATTTTTGAGTTTTATAAAAGTTCTTCTTTTGTTCATTACCTATTTGATACTCTACCGCAAAACCATATATAAACTGGTCATTCTCTGAATGAACCATTTGTTTAACAGAGTGTATATCAAATCCATTAATAATTTTTACAGAATCAGGCGGAAGAGCAATATTTTGAATGGTCATAATATCGTCGCCTAAATATTCCGATATTGATACAACAGTAACAAACTGTTTAGTAAGATTTGAAATTTTTATGGTTTTGTTAGAAGTTTCAACTATAATCTCGTTGTTTCCAACCGTTGAATTGGGTTTATCAAGAGAGACGACAAACGGTCCTTTTGCTGCCAATAACAACTTTACTTTTAATGTTGGGCTTTTTATATATTGAATAGCTCCACTGTCTCGTTTTACAGCAGCTAGTTGCACCTGTTCACTTGGATTTGTTATGTATCTAAGAACATGTCCATTATTTTTCACAGCGGCTAGTTGCAATTGTTCACTTGGATTTTTTATATAGTCAATCGCATAACCATTCTTTTGCACAGCAGTTAGCTGCACCTGTTCACTTGGATTTGTTATATATCTAAGAGCAGCACCAGTATTTTGCACAGCAGTTAGCTGCACCTGTTCACTCGGATTTTTTATATATTGAATAGCATAACCAGTATTTTGTACGGCAGCTAATTGCACTTGTTCACTTGGATTTGTTATATATCTAAGAGCATGACCATTATTTTGCATAGCAGCTAATTGTACCTCTTCACTCGGATTATTTATATTCTTAATAGCTTCTCTGTCTTGTTTTACGGCAGCCAAATTACGTTGGTTATGCCCTGCACCGCAACCTGATAACAGAATTGACAGTATTATACTTGTTGTAAGAATTTTTTTTTGCATAAATTTAGCCTTATCTGTAAATGAGGCAATTATAATGATTAGTCTCTAAAATAAATGTTAATTACTTATAAATATTAATCTACCAACACCCCTGAGATTGAATCTTCACTTTTTACAGCTTTAACTTCTTCAAATCATAATCTATGAACTTTTAATTTTTTTGTTAAAAAGTCAAACTCTGACCTGAACTTATTTAGCGAGCAAGCCTCTATTTTTAGCGATATAGATTTTACTTAAGCATTGACAATAAGGATAATAATATATATATAATAGTCCTTTTGAAAAAGGATGAAAATGAGAGAGATGTTTAAGCGGCTTATCACGGATTTTATAGAAAAAGATATAAAAAACATACT
>CAIUZU010000267.1 GCA_903903705.1 uncultured Helicobacteraceae bacterium | reverse complement strand
TTCATATACAACAATTTTTGTCGTAAACAAAAACCGGATTATGAGAGAAATCTATTTCAAGATTCACTTGTTACACAAATTTAATTTAAAAAAAAAGGAGTTTTATGTCTAAAAATATATTAATTGTTGATGATTCATCAATGATGAGGCTTGCGGTAAGAACCGCATTGATTGAGGCGGGTTATACAGTGTTAGAGGCTGTGGACGGAGTTGACGGTCTTTTAAAGTTACAAGGAGATATCAAAGTCGATCTAATAGTATGTGATGTCAATATGCCAAATATGGATGGGATCACTTTTGTTAAAAAATACAAAGAGGATCCTAAACTTAAATTTATTCCTGTTTTAATGTTAACGACAGAGGAAGGGCAAGAAAGAAAAGAACAAGGCAAAGAAGCCGGTGTTCGTGCATGGATGGTAAAACCATTTAACAAAACCACTCTTTTAAACGCCGTTAGCAAACTTTTAAGTGTATAAGGCAAGACAATGATTAGCATAGAAGATGAGAGTTATGTCATTAGTCCACCCACGGAATTAAATATTCATACCGTAGAAGATTTTGTAGAAAATCTTAAAAATGAACTTGTTGAAGACAAAGATATCATACTAAACTTGGCAGATATATCTGAAATTGATTCAGCAGGTTTTCAAGTGCTAGTAGCACTAAAAAATGAAGCTCTTAAAAGAAGCGTTTCATTAAAAATAAATGATATGTCACCGGAAGTATATGAGATTATTACTCTATACGGTGTTCATACATTTATAGAAAATAACAAATAAGGGGATTCATGTTTTTTTCAGACGAACAACTGTTAGAAGCCGTCAAAGAGTTTAAAGACGAGGCGCTGGATCTTCTAAACGGAATGGAAGAAGGGTTACTGGAGATCCGTGAATTTGGTATCGGCGGAGATCGTATCAATGCTGTTTTTAGAGCTGCACACACCATAAAAGGTTCAGGCGGTATGCTTAAACTGACTCATTTGGTTGAGTTTACTCATATTGCGGAAAATCTGCTTGATGAAATTCGCAATAACAAGATTTCAATAACCGACAATATGATTGATACATTTTTTCTATGTAAAGATCATATGCAAAGTTTAGTGCTGTTTTATGCACAAAATTCAAAAAAAGAACCTGATGATTCATTAAAAACGATGAGCGGTTTTTTAATGGAAACACTCCAAACCTATCTCAACGGTTCAGTAAAGATAAATGCACCAAAAAAGAAAATAACAAAAAATCAAGAAGGTGTTCAATACTGGCAAATTGACATTATGTTTAGTAAAGAAATTTACTCACTGGGCATGGACCCTGCAAATTTCATACGATATCTATCCAAAATCGGAGAAGTTGTCAAAATTCAACTTAACACTGAGTACATAAGCGATTTAGAACATTTAAATCCCTCAGAGTGTCTCATTGAGTGTACGATAGCTTTTCGCAGTAGCAAAAGTAAAGATGAAATTATTGAAGTTTTTGATTTTATAGAAGACGACATTGAACTCAAACTGACAACTCTCAATGACGCACAAGAAGAACAAAATGATGAAAATCAAAGCGAAGAAGAGGAAGAAGAAAGCGAATCCAATCTGTTATCTTCTCAAAGCATCGAAAAACCAATCGCTGTAAATAATGAAAAAGAGACTTCTATCGTTAATTCAAGCTCTTTGAGAGTAGACAGTGACAAAATAGACATTCTCATAAATCTTATCGGAGAGATGGTTATAGCAAATGCCAATGTCGTTCAAAGGGCAAGCCTTATAGAAAATAGCGGTTTAAACGAGTCTGTATCTGCAGTTTCACGAATGCTTGAAGAGATTCGTGAGAGTGCCATGAAAATACGAATGGTGCAAATAGGCGAAACATTCAGCAAGTTCAAACGCATTGTTCATGATATAAGTAAACAGTTGGGCAAACAAGTCGACTTAACCATAAGCGGCGGAGAAACGGAAATGGATAAAACCATTGTCGAAAAAATCTCCGATCCTCTGGTGCATATCATAAGAAATGCAATGGATCATGGACTTGAAACGACGGAAGAGAGAATTGCAAAAGGCAAAAATCAAAAAGGTACACTAGTTCTTCATGCATACCATGACGCAGGAACTATAGCTATAGAAGTAACTGATGACGGAAAAGGTTTAGATGAAGAAAAAATCTTCAAAAAAGCTGTTGAACGCGGAATTGTCAGCGAAGACAGCAAGTTAACGCAAAAAGAAATTTTCAACCTTATCTTTGAAGCAGGTTTCTCAACCGCCGATACGGTAACTGCTATTTCGGGTCGCGGTGTCGGCATGGATGTTGTAAGAAGAAATATTGAAGCGCTACGTGGAACTGTTGATATAAAATCCACCAAAGACCAAGGAAGCACTTTTATCATGAGATTGCCGTTAACACTGGCGATTATAGACGGGTTTTTAGTAAAAGTCGGAGCCACTCATTTTGTCATACCTCTTGATATGGTACTAGAGTGCATAGAACTCTCAGCACGATACCGTAATGAAATGCATGGAAACAACTACATCAATTTACGAAACTCGATCCTTCCTCTGCTTAATGTCAGAGAGCATTTTAGTACAGGAAATGATTCAGAAAATCTGCGTGAAAACATTATAGTAGTTCAGTATGCAGGAATGCGATTTGGACTCATTGTTGAAGAGCTGCACGGTGAATTTCAAACAGTTATAAAACCTCTAGGCAAAATTTTCCGCCAAATTAGAGGCATAAGCGGATCTACCATACTTGGAAGCGGTGAAGTTGCGCTTATCTTAGATATTCCCATGTTGATGAATCATATAGTAGCACTACAGGCTCACAATGAGAAAGGAGACGCTAATGAAGTGAAAGAGAACTAAAAAACAGCAGTCTTCAATAAAAAATAAAACAAAATAAAAGGAAAAACATGAGTATCTTAGAAACATTGGATTTAGATGAATTAGGTATCGAGGTTGACGAAATCCCTGGACTAATCGAAGCGGGCAAACGCTACAAGTCGCTAAAAAAGTCATTTGACAAACAAAAAAGCGACATAGTAAACTTAAAAGACACAATTGTTGCCATAGCAAACGGTCGTTTTGATGTCAATGTCAAAATAATATAAGGAGACCTTAAAGACATTACTGTTGCCATGGGTACTCTACAAAAATCATTAACATCGTTGATTGACGACTCTAACATGATGAATGCGGAAGCTATAAAAGGTAACTTGGATGCTTCAATCGATGCGGCTAAATATCAAGGCGACTTCGGCAAGATTTCAGGCGGCATAAATGCGTTTGCTCTTCAAATGAGAAATACGTTTATGGATATTAACGATAATGTCGACAAACTTGCAAACGGTAACTTCCAAGCTCAAATCACTGCTGACTACAAAGGTGCATTTGC
>CAIUZU010000266.1 GCA_903903705.1 uncultured Helicobacteraceae bacterium | reverse complement strand
TCCACTCCTTCTCCCCTTTTGGGCTGGATAATTATGTTAAACTTCATTTATGAAAAAAATCCTTTTAACAACACTAAATTCAAGATTTACTCACACATCTATAGCTCTGCGTTATCTTTATGCAAACTTAAAAGAGTTGCAAAAGGATGCAAAAATTATAGAGTTCAGCATCAATGATGCCGTGCAAACCATAGCGGAAAAACTTCTTATCCACTCCCCGCAAATCATCGGCATCGGTGTCTATATATGGAACGTTTTAGAGGTACGTGAACTTATACATATCATTAAAAAAATCTCTCCAAACACAAAGATAGTTCTCGGTGGTCCGGAAGTCTCGCATGAACCCTTTAGAGTCAACCTAGATAGTGCGGACTTTATCATTCAGGGCGAGGGAGATGAGGCATTTTATAGATTGTGCAGAGATATTTTTGATGGCATAGCAAACCAAAGAGTTATAAAAATGAGTATGCCTTCTCTTAAAAATGTAGAATTGCCGTACAAATTTTATACCGACGATGATATAAAAAACAGATACATTTATGTTGAAGCTTCACGAGGCTGCCCTTTTGAGTGTGAATTTTGTCTCTCTTCAATGGATGAAAAAGTAAGAGCGTTTGATATAGAGCTGTTTTTGAGTGAACTTGAACTTCTTTGGGAGCGAGGTGCAAGAAACTTTAAGTTTATAGATAGAACTTTTAACCTCAATATAAAAACGGCGAACAGACTGCTAGACTTTTTTTTGGCAAAAGAGGACATATCGCCATACTTTGCACACTTTGAGGTTGTGCCTGATCACTTTCCTGAGTCGCTAAAAGAAAAAATTGCTTCCTTCCCACATGGTGCATTGCAGCTTGAAATCGGTATACAAACTCTAAATCCGGCTATTGCAAACAACATCTCAAGACCTCTAAAACTTGATAAAATCAAAGAAAATATCCGTTTTTTAGAAAATGAAACCAATGCGCATATTCACCTTGATTTAATAGTAGGCTTACCGGGTGAGTCTTTAGAGAGTTTTGGAGCAAATCTTGACGAACTGGTAAGTCTGAGCAGCTGTGAGATACAAATCGGCATACTAAAAAAGCTATCGGGAACTTACATAAATCGTCATGATATAGAATATGGCATGATTTACAGCGATATTCCTCCGTATGATGTTCTGCAGACCTCTACACTCTCTTTCTTTGATATTCAGATTATGAAAAGATTTTCAAGATTTTGGGATCTCACTTACAACAGCGGTAACTTTAAAGAGAGCGTAAAACTGATTTGGCGAGATGAGAGCGTGTTTGAGAATTTTTATGCTTTTAGCTTATGGATTTATACCCAAACGGATTCGACATGGCAGATTTCGCTTCAAAGGCTCGGAGAGCTTCTATTTAAATATCTTTGTGAAGTAAAAAAAGTAGATCCAAAAGATGTTGCAAAAAATATGTTAAACGATATGATGAAGCTAGAAGGCAGGGTAGTTCCAAACTACCTCAAACCTTACGCACAAAACCTTGCAAAAAATAAAAAATACGGAACATCAGGTTTTAATAAAAGACAACAGTAATATTTAATTTTTTTTTGAT
>CAIUZU010000265.1 GCA_903903705.1 uncultured Helicobacteraceae bacterium | reverse complement strand
TATCTATTTTAGCTTCTTTAAGCTCTCCGCCTCTTACACTGTACCCGTCATGAACTTCATCTACTTCTATGCCGCATGCTCTAAGACCGTTTACCACAGTAGAGATTCTGTCACTCTCTTTTACCCTAAGTTCTTCGGCATTTTTTACTACACTTACACCATCTGCACATGCAAAAGCGATAGAAAGAGCAGGAAGTTCATCTATAAGCCATGATATATTATCTTCAACAGTTATCGCACAAAGGGGTGCGTACTTTACATGTATATTTCCGATAGGCTCATATTTGTTATCGGTTGTCTCGTAACTAATATTTGCACCCATTTTCTCTAATGCTCTAAAAGCTTCAATACGAGTTTGATTTAGCGTTACACCTTCCAAAACTACATCAGAGTCAGGTGTGATTGCAGCTGCAACCGCAAAGAAAAATGCACTTGATGGATCAGCTGGCACTCTTATTTTTAGCGGTGTCAATAACTTTTTCATAGGCTTAATAGTCGTTTTTAATCCATGAACTTCTATCTCTGCACCCATACCTTTTAACATTCTCTCTGTATGATCTCTACTGAGTTCAGGTTCACTATAGGTACATTCACCATCAGCTCTAAGAGCAGCTAAAATCATAGCACTCTTAACTTGTGCCGAAGCGATTTTACTCTCATAATTAAACGCGCTAAGAGATGTTCCACGTATGCTAAGAGGAGCCAAATCACCGTTATTTCTTCCGTCAAGTTTTGCACCTATATCACGAAGAGGAGCAGTTACCCTTTTCATTGGGCGACGGCGAAGATACTCATCTCCCGTTAAAACAAAATGTCCCTCTGCCGAGCTTAAAAGCCCACAAAACAGCCTTATTCCTGTTCCTGAATTTCCACAATCCAAAATCTCGCTGCTCTCTTTAATGCCCTCAGAGCTTATCTTAATTGTCACACCGTCATCAATAACCGTTGCACCGAGATTTTTTACTATATTTAAAGAGTTCAAAGTATCTTCTGCTCTTAAAAAATTAGTTATTTCACTTGTACCCTCTGCCAACATAGCAAACATGGCACATCTGTGAGATATAGACTTATCAGGTGCTATCTCAGAAATACGAAGTGAAAATGACGATGCTTTATTGACTTTTACGCTACTCATCTGATTTTAATTCCCAGCTCATTATTTAGCGCATCCAAAATAGCATCCATCGACTTTGTAATATCTTCTTCTTCAAGTGTTTTATCAAATGATTGAAGAACAAAACGAATTGAGAGACTTATATTCTCGCCCAGTGATGCATCGCTATAGTTATCAACCGGATAAAAACGTACAAGTTCCTCAGTCGCAAACTCTTCTATTACGCTCTTTACCTTTTCATAAGGCATCTCTTTTGGCATAACGATACTTAAATCTCTGTATGATGACTGATATCTTGAAGTTTTTTTTGCAGTTTTTAGGCTGTTTGGCAATTTTTCAAAATCCAGTTCACACATATATGTTACGCCTAAATCATAACTCTCTTCAACATTTGGATGCAGACGGAAAATTTCTCCTACAGCTTCACCATCTATTAACACACAAGCAGATTGAAATGGGTGAGAGAGCGAATGTGATGTTTTAAACTCACGAAGTTCAAACGCTCCTATGATATTTGAGATCTTCTGAACAAAAAATCCAAAATCAACTTTAAGAGGTTTTCCCGCATTAGCCAAATTTTGAGACTCTCTATCTCCGCTAAAGAGCATTGCCATTCTT
>CAIUZU010000264.1 GCA_903903705.1 uncultured Helicobacteraceae bacterium | reverse complement strand
TATGTATGAAGCTACTAAAGCAAAACTCAAATAGCTTGATGAAGCCGGTGAGGAAAAATGGGAACACTTTAAAGATGATGTAGAGAGTGCGTGGAATGCTCTAAGCGCTTCTGTAAAAGATGCTGCCGAAAAATTTAAAAAGTAAAATTTCATCCACTCTCCTCCTAAAGCAAAACTTTAGGAGTCCCGCTTATTCTTAATCATTCTATAGTATATAATTGTTCTGTTCTATCAAAAGAAATTACACAAACATCTTTTTTATTACCCTATGTTGTTAAGTTTAAAACGGTTAGTAATCGTTTGCCGCTGAGGTTTTGTTATTTTTAATATTAAGTAAATAAAAAGATTTGTGTTTTAAAAGAGGGAAGAAAAACTCCATCCTTGAGGCGGATGGAGCGTAAAATTAGAGATTTTTACTAAGATTAGTAAAGATCTTGACTCGGATGGTTAGGCTTGCTAGCTTCCGTATTGCTATCGTTGTTTGTATCGTAAGTTACGATGTTGTCAGCTTGAAGAGCACCTAATGTAAGAGCGATTAATAAAATGATGTTTTTCATCTTGTATCCTTTGGTAAGAGAGCTTTACCCTCTAGTATTTTTAAATCGGAGTAATTTTATCCGATTTAACTTTTAACTCTTTTATACTTTTTAAAGTAGGTAGGTTCTTTAAGGTTTGATTTATACTTTTAGCAATGATAGAAAGGCTTGTTTGCCCTAAAGTAGCTGCAAAAACCTATTTTTCGCTTTGAGCTATTATTTTATCTATCCGTTGGCTTATATCTTCTAAAAATAGCAAATAGTTTCTTTTCATATCGCTATGGCTTCTTCCATAATCTGCTCTTTTAGCTGCGCTTTTAATTTTCTTTTTGGAACCAAGTCTATTTTATGATGCAAATTTTTACTAAGAAACTCTTCTATCTCAATAAAAGTAAGCAAATCAGGGGTTTTACGGAAATCCACAAGAAGATCTATATCGCTCTCATCGGTTTGTTCACCTCTTGCAAAGGAGCCGAAAATATAAATATCAGAAACACTATATTTTTTATCTAAATACGGCTTCAAATCTCTCATATGCGACTTTACATAATCCAAAGACACCATCGACAACTCCTTTTGAGGTTTTACTATGAACTATTTTATCCAAGTTTGTTTAAAAAAACAGATACTATGATTTGTGACTTTTATAGCGCTACACCTTTTCCCCGCTTCCATACTCCCGTGTGGGAGCATGTATGTAAGGTTATTTTACAGTATGCATTTCCACGGAGACCGTGGGAACGGGGAAAAAAAGCTCTCCATAATTTTTGCTACAATATTTAAAATATAAAGGATTTAAAATGGCAAATGCAACTGTAAAAGTAAAGCCGTATCGTAGAGATGATGGAACAAAAGTCAAATGGCACAAACGAACTCCACCTGATGGTATCTGTAGCAATAATTTAAAACCAAAAAAATGTAAAAAATAAAACTTATCTATCTTTACATTTTTGTATAGATGCTTCTAAGCTCTTATACTTCATATACTTTCTTTTAATTTCACCAATACGATTATCGTCTATTGCCACATCTAACTCTTTCATCAAAAGAATGTAAATCATATCTTTTAGAATTTCATATAGATTGTTCATCTGTGTATCATTTAAATCATCTTTTATATTTATGTGAGCTAAATGATCTCGGTAGCATACAATCTGGTCAATCAAAGCGTCTCTTTTCTTTTTACTGCTATTACCAAAAATTATTTCGCCCATATTTTTAGTTTGAAATAATTGTTTCAAATTTTTTCTATACGTATTATCATTATTATTTTCTATAGTTTCATTTAGGTATTCTCTACTATACGCTTCAATCCACTGAGCTAAAGCAAAAT
>CAIUZU010000263.1 GCA_903903705.1 uncultured Helicobacteraceae bacterium | reverse complement strand
GAGCCTGTTGTAGAATATGAACCTGCAAAACCTTTTGTTTTTGCGGGAATCTACCCGATAGACACAGACGACTTTGAAAATTTACGTGATGCGCTTGATAAGCTAAGACTAAACGACAGTTCTCTATCTTATCAACCTGAAACATCTCTGGCTCTTGGTTTTGGTTTTCGTGTCGGATTTTTAGGCATGCTTCATATGGAAGTTATAAAAGAGAGGCTAGAACGTGAATTCAATCTTGATTTAATCGCTTCCGCACCATCTGTTATCTATCAGGTTTATCTCAATAACGGCGAAAAAATCAATGTTCACAATCCTTCAGAGCTTCCGGAAGTGAACCGTATAGACAGAATCGAAGAGCCGTACATAAAAGCTACGGTTATTACTCCAAGTGAATATCTTGGAAATATCATAACCCTTCTAATAGATAAGCGTGGCACTCAAACAAAAATGACTTATCTTAACCAAGATAGAGTTATGCTTGAGTATGAAGTGCCTATGAACGAAATAGTAATGGACTTTTATGACAAACTAAAGTCAATATCTAAAGGTTACGCTTCATTCGATTATGAGCCGATTGAGTTTAGAGTCGGCGATTTGGTGAAACTTGATATCAAAGTAGCCGGAGAAGCAGTAGATGCACTAAGTATCGTTGTTCCTCGCAATCAGGCACTCTCACGTGGTCGTGTTTTAGTTAAAAACATGAAAGAGATTATACCTCGTCAACTTTTTGAAGTAGCCGTTCAAGCCTCTTTAGGTTCTCAGGTTATCGCTAGAGAGACAGTAAAGAGTATGGGTAAAAATGTTACCGCTAAGTGTTACGGCGGAGATATTACCAGAAAGCGAAAACTGCTTGAGAAACAAAAAGCAGGTAAAAAGAGAATGAAGTCCATAGGAAAAGTTCAGCTTCCGCAAGAGGCATTTATGTCTGTTTTAAAAATGGACTAAAATGCGATGTTTGATGTGTGAGAGCTTGTCGCTTGAACACATCTGCCCTTCATGTCAAAACATATTTTTAGCTCCCTCGCTTTACAGAAGAAAAATCCTCCACAACATAGAAGTTATCTCTTTTTACAAATATAGCGAAATCAAAGATCTGCTTCATACAAAACATACGGATCTGGGCTACTACATCTACACTATTTTGGCGAAAAACTCTCTTGCAAAATTTGCCGCCGAATTTGACTACTCGCATAAAGTCGTCTCCATTGCCGTTGATGACCATGCAAAAAACGGATACTCACATACGGCGATACTAAACAAAGCACTGAAATCTAAATGTATAAAACCGCTATACGGAAAACTTAGAGCGACAAACAGAGTAACTTACTCAGGCAAAAGCAGAGAGTTTAGAATCTTAAATCCTAGAGCATTTGAGTTAAAAGATTTTAACGGCAGCGATGTAATTTTAGTTGATGACATTATTACGACAGGTTTGACTTTTACTCAAGCGATTGAGACTCTGCAAAAGAACAATCAAAATGTCCTTTTTTGCATTGCTTTAGCCGATGCAAGTATAACATAAGGTGTTATTCTATATACTTTTTATCTACTTTTAAACATATTGGAATCTATAAGTGAAAATATACTTACTCTTACTACTTTTAACTGCTCTGCTATTTGGCGAAGAAAAAAATCTTGATGAACTTCTATCTCAGTACAGGGAAGCAGGAGAGCTATACAATGAGACAAAAGAGTTAAAAAATGGACATGTTACAATTTTTTCTCGCACAGACCTCGATAAAATGCAAGCTTACACTTTAAATGATGTGCTAAAAACTATTAGATTGTTTACATCAATGAGTACAAAATTTGGCATGAACACTCTTGTTAAAGCACCGTATTCTGAAAAAACGATATCATCGGTGAAAATTTTTATAGACTCCTACGAGACTACATCTATCGCAGATGGGACGGGATTGACACAATTTGGCAGAATGGGACTAAATTTTATAGACCATATAGAGGTATATCAAGCATCAAATGCTATAGCATTTAGCGGTGAACCGGGTACTATGGTAATTAAACTCTATACAAAAGACCCTTCAAGAGAAAATGCTACCGTTGCTCAAACTTCTATCGATTCAAGAGGCGGAAGCAGGGCTCAGATCATAGAAACAAAAAGTTTTGATGAATACACATACTTAGCAAATCTAGATGTCAGCAACTATAATTCTAATGAGCATAAACTAGCCGATGGTTCAGAGTTATCAAAGGATGGAAAGAGAGGACAGTTTTACCTAAATCTAGCCAAAAAAAATGATTTTAAAGTAGAAGTAGGGTCTGCGATAGAAAAGGATGAACTCTTTAGCGGTTTTGGAAGATCTATAGATGATGGAGAGTTCTATACAAAAAACTACTATGCACAATTTACAAAATATTTTGATAAT
>CAIUZU010000262.1 GCA_903903705.1 uncultured Helicobacteraceae bacterium | reverse complement strand
CTCTTTAGACTACACTCAGTATGCTTTAAATAACATAAGCTCAACTAACTTACTTGCATCGGGCATAACCTCGTCAAATGCCTCTAACTCAATCTCAAGAACTTTACCTGTTTTTTCAGTGAGCAGCTAAAGAGTGAAGTTATAGAGATGTTTAAAGAAGCTGTTGAGCTTGAAGTTGCATGGGGGAAATATATAACACAAGGTCAGATATTGGGCTTAACGGATGCCATTTTAGAACAGTATATACAATATTTGGCTGATGATAGACTCTCAAGCGTGGGATTTGCCAAACTTTATAATGTGACAAATCCTATAAAATGGGTTGATGATTTTTCAAAATTTAACGACCAAAAAACAAACTTTTTTGAAGGAACTGTCGCTAACTACTCAAAAGGAAGTTTAAGCTTTGATGACGACTTCTAGCAAGAGCGGATATAAACTCTGCTCACTTCTTTTTGACACCACTAAAGATTATGATGCTAATCTGCAAATGCTTTTGGAGTTAGTTGACAAAACATCAAAAAAATCTCTTATAGTCGCTCCCGAGGTCTGTTTAACAGGTTTTGATTATGAAAATTATGACAAAGCGGTTGCATTTTCGGATGTGGCAAACGAGGAGTTGAAAAAAGCTTCTCATGGTAAGATAATTATTCTTACGATGCTTGAGAGAAGCGGTGATGAGATCTTTAACTTTGCTAAGATTTTTCATAACGGTGAAGTTGTTTACAAAAGAGCAAAGGCAAGACTTTTTCATTTTGGAAATGAACATAAATACATGTCGCAGGGAAGTGATGAAGATCTTAAGATTGTTGAGGTTGAGGGCATAAAGATAGGTGTTTTAGTCTGCTTTGAACTTCGTTTTAAAGAGTTTTGGCAAAAACTTGAAGGGTGTGACGTTATTGCAGTTCCTTCTTGGTGGGGAGTTTTAAGAACGGGACATTTTAAGGCGTTGACACATAGTCTTGCTATCATCAACCAGTGTTACGTGGTTGCAAGCGATTCACAGAACAAAGATTGTACAAAAATGAGCGGAATAATAAGACCTCATGGAGAAGATGAGCGAAATGAGAATAGAGCTTGCTTAGAAGCTTTATATGACAAAAAAGAGATTATTTCGATGAGAAAATATATGGATGTAGGCATTGGATAGAATTACCGCAACAAAGACCGCAAAATTGGCGGATGAGTGCCATAAGAAATTTTCTTTAAATGAGAATGTAAAGAGTGCAATCGCTAAAACGAACAGAGAAGAGTTTGTTCCTTTTGGTTTTAAGCAGAGTGCATATAAGTTGGATGCACTGCCTATGGGTTCGGCTCAGTGGATAAGCTCGCCTTTGACGGTTGCGAAGATGACACAATATCTTGAGCCAAAAAGTGGAGATAAGGTTTTGGAGATAGGCTGCGGAAGTGGTTATCAAGCGGCAGTTTTATCACATATTTTTCGTGGTGTTTTTACGATTGAGCGAATAGAGTCTTTAATGATAGAGGCAAAAGAGCGTTTTAAAAAACTTGGGTTAAATAATATTCATACACGCATTGAAGATGGACAAAGTGGGTGGGTACAGTACGCTCCATACGATAGAATACTTTTTTCGGCAACCGCAAAAGCAATACCGCAAAAACTCTTTGATCAGCTTAGAGACGGCGGAATTTTGGTTGCTCCGATGCAAGTCGGCACAAGACAGATTATAACCCGTTTTAAAAAGGTAGGTTCATCTTTGCAAAAAGAGGAACTTGAAGAGTGCGATTTTGTCCCAATTTTAAACGGGATTCAGAAATAGATTATGAAACAGCTCCTACTCCTGTTTTTTTTGACACTCTCTCTTCATGCTTCGGTAACTTTTGTTGAAGCACGTGATCTTTATGAAGCAGGCGAATATAAAAAAGCATTGAGAGCGTTTCAAGAACTGGCTATAAATGATCCAGATGCTGCCCATATGTTAGCAAAGATGTATGAACATGGAGAGGGATGTGAAACAAATCAAAAAGAGGCTTTGAAGTGGTACAAAATATCTTCTAGCACTTATTATGAACAAGAGAGACATAGCCCACTAAGAGAAGTGCGAAAACAGCACAGGGAGATATATGGTTCACTTGAGAAACCCGAGGACAAAGAGACACAAAGTACCTTGCGGCAATATGCGCAATCTCTTTACAATTTTAAAGCGCATAACCCAAACTATGTTTTGCCTCTAAGCCATCGTTATGGTGGTGATTACGCAAATGCAAATGGGCATGAGATGAAAAAAACAGAGACAGAGTTTCAGGTGAGTGTAAAATTTGATTTTGCTGCAAATCTTTTTCGCTTTGGAGAAATATACTCTATCGCTTATACACAGAGATCTTTTTGGCAAGCATATATAGACCCCGCTTTTTTTAGAGAGTCAAATTATAACCCTGAATTTTTTGTAACCATTCCAACATCAGAAATGGGTGACGGCAGGTTTATAAAAGCAATACGTTTTGGCATAGGGCATGAATCAAATGGCAGAGGAGGAGAAGCTGAGCGCTCTTGGAATTATTTAGATAGCAGCCTCTTTTTCCAGTATAAATCAATCCTTGCAGAGCTAAAGCTTTGGACAAGATTGCCTGATGCATATGATTATAACCCAGAGCTAATCGATGTTATGGGGCATGGGTATCTTAAATTTACATTACCGTATAAAAAGCACCTTTTAGATGTAAAACTAAGAAGTAACTTTAGTGATAAGGGGGCTTTGGAGTCAAATTACAGCTACCCGATCTCCAGCAGAGACGATCTTTTTTTCTATCTTAAATATTTCAATGGATATGGCGAGTCTCTCATAGACTATGACAACCATGTTAAAAAAATCGGCGTTGGATTTAGCATATCAAGATAGAGGCTACAATAAGCTTTTTATTGTAAAATACTATTAGTTTAATCTAGGATATAAATCAATGGAAACAGTTTTTGGAGTAGAGTACTCAAAACCTGAAGTAATCTTAATGCAAGATACGGGTATAGGTGTGGCTGAAGCAGCAGCTAGAACCTGTTACGATTCTTTTGAAAATAGTGAAAATGAGGCTATTAGGTCTATTGAATATGCTATGCCCGATGGTGTTACATGTGCGAAAATCAACACTATAGAAGAGTCAAATCTGCTAAATGATTTGGCTTGGACACATTTTCACCACTCTATTTTAGAGCATGCAAATTTAAGTTTTTTGGTGCGTGGAACTAGCAGAGGCGTGCTTCAAGAACATGCAAGACATCGCATACAAGCCATAAGCGTTAGAAGCACCCGTTATACCATGAGTTCGGTTATCAATGCTTTTGTTGCTTCACAGGCGACAAATGATAAAAATTTCTTTATAGATAAAGTTTTGGGTTTTGATATGTTTGTGACATGTGATGAAGCCTACAACAGAATCGAAATCGGTGCGATATACGATAAGCTAAAGTATCAAGCCTCAACGGTAGAAAATTTTAACGATATTGCCGTAGCGAAAAGTTCACTGCCGCTTTTAGAAGAGTTTGACGGTAACTCTGAAGCGTTATTTAATGCACTTGAAGATGGAAAAAAGAAACGAAATGTCGGAGATGCTTTTAAACATGTGGTAACGGACAATTTTAAAGTAGACATGGTCGTTACATTTAATCTCAGAAGCCTTAAAAACTATTTTACGCTCAGAGATAGCGGTGCAGCTTACTTTCAAATAAGATGGCTTGCTCAAGAGATGATGAAAAAAACACCGTCAAAATATTTAGATTTAATTATTAAAAAAGGGTAATTTTATGTGGAAATATAGTTTATTAACAGTTTTTTTGTTTACCGGATGCTCAAATTTTGAGTTTAATTTTGCCATGTGTGACAATATCGGATCTGAACAAAATCCAGAAATGATAGAGAAGTGTAGAAACTACAATGAAGAAGAGGCACAAAAAGCCTTCGATAATACAAAACATAAATCTTCAACGAAAAAAGAAGATGTAATAGAATTTAAAAAATAGAAAAGGAAAATATAATGAATGTCGAAAAAGAGTTAGTAAATAGAAGCGGTAGTGTTTGTGAGTTGTGTGGAAGCAGTGAAGGTCTTAGTGTTTTTGAAGTCGCACCATCAGACGGAAGTGCAGAGCAGTGCGTCTATATCTGCTCTACATGTAGAGATCAGATAGAAAACCAAGATAATATGGACGAGGCACATTTCAACTGTTTAAATGACAGCATGTGGAGTGAAACCCCTGCAGTTGTAGTTATGTCATATAGAATCTTAAAAGCACTTGGAAGAGAAGATCTTGTTGATATGATCTACATGGAAGATAGTGTTAAAAGCTGGGCAGATGCAGCGATAGGCGGCAGTTCAAGCAACGTAGTAGTCAAAGACTCTAACGGCGTAGTTCTAAATGCCGGCGACAGCGTTGTAATTATTAAAGATCTTGAGGTTAAAGGTGCAGGCTTTACCGCAAAAAGAGGTACGACGGTTAGAAATATCTCTATTCCCTCAGATGTTGCCGACCATATAGAGGGTCGTGTAAACGGTACTAAAATCTATCTAAAAACAGAGTTTTTGAAAAAAGCATAGTTTAATATTTCACTTATAAGCAAATATAAAAAGGTATATATGAACTCCTTAAAATCTATAGCACTAAATATTTCTATACCTTTTTTTATATCCGCAGTGCTAGGATCTATGCTTTTTTATGAAGATAAAATACCAAAAATCATATTTAGCATAATTCCATATCTATTTTATGCCATAAGTGTACTTATTTTATGGGTGTCGTGGCATTTTAACCGTAACAGATTTATATTTATAATTCTTCCTCTTTTATTTATATATTTCGGATTTGTATATTTAGGAGGCAAAAGGGCAACAGATCTCTTTCTTTATGCTTCCATGCTCTATCCGCTGCATCTTCTTCTGTTTTTATCCCTAAAGGAGAGAGGGCTTTTTTCAATATGGGGAATTTTAAAGATTGCTTTTTTTGTAGTCGAGATAGCTGTTATTTTATATCTTGTTATCTATCCGAATGCCGATTTTATTGCGCTTTTAAAGATGAAACTGTTTGTAATTTCATTCTATCCTCTTGAGGATATTTCAATAATAATTGCAATTCTTGTTCTATTTATCATGGTCGCATTGGTGTTGTTTAATAGATATCTGCTCTATAACAGCTCATTTTTGGTTATAGCCGTGACCTTTTACATGGGATTCTATTTTGTAAAAACTCCCTATGCCAAAGAACTCTCGCTTTTAGCGATTGGGGTAATTATCTTTATTTTGCTTATACGTGAGTCCTATCGTCTGGCTTTTTATGATGAGCTTACGTCACTTCCTGGAAGAAGGGCTTTGGTGGAAGATATGGCAAAATTGGGTATGAAATATTCGCTTGCAATGATTGATATTGATCATTTTAAAAAGTTTAACGACACATACGGACATGATACCGGTGATGAGGTTTTAAAAATGGTTGCTTCAAAGCTTGCAGAAGTGGGCGGCGGCGGAAAAGCTTACAGATACGGCGGAGAGGAGTTTGTACTGCTTTTTCCCTCAAGAGAGGTGGAAGAGTCTTATAAACATACGGATATTTTAAGAGAGACTATTGCAAAGAGCCCTTTTATCGTTAGAAATAAGCAGAACTCAAAAACGATATACATAAATATCTCATCTGGGATTGTACAAAAAAATTCTCAAGACAAAGACCCGTTCGCAGTGATGAAAAGAGCCGACAATGCTCTTTATAAGGCAAAAAAAGCGGGAAGAAATCAGGTAGTAAAAGCATAAAAAAGGTAATAAACATGAGAGCATACGATAGATTTCACAAAATAGATGATGATTTTAGAAACCCGTACGCAAGGGATAGAGACAGAATCATTCACTCAGGTAGTTTTAGAAAACTTGAGTATAAAACACAGGTATTTTTAAATCAAGAGGGTGATTTTTTTCGTACACGTCTTACGCACTCCATAGAAGTTTCACAGATTGCCCGTTCAATTACCTCTCATTTGGGGCTTAATGAATCTTTGGCAGAAGCTATCGCTCTCTCTCACGACTTGGGACATACACCATTTGGTCATATAGGTGGGGATGCTTTGGATGAGTGTTTGAAAAATGATGGATTTATAAATGGTTTTGAGCATAATTTTCAAAGCTTCAGAGTTGTCTCTTCGCTGGAGAAGAGATATAACGACTTTAGCGG
>CAIUZU010000261.1 GCA_903903705.1 uncultured Helicobacteraceae bacterium | reverse complement strand
TCACAAATTCCGACAATCACAAAAGAGATCTCACTTCAAGCCGAGATAAAACTAAAAGATCTAGGTAACTGTTATGAATTTTTATCAAGAGTTGATGAAAAATATATGAAAAATATATCTCCAAACGACAGATACCGAATAGAAAAAGCACTTCTCATCTATGAAGCCTCAAAACTTACTCCGAGTGAGTGGTTTAGAGAAAATCCGCCAAAACCAGTTATCGAGAATCTTACTATCTACAACATAGAAGTTGAAAGAGATCTCTTAAGAGAGAGAATCAAAAAACGAACCCTGAAAATGCTAGAAGCTGGACTTATAGATGAAGTGTGCTATTTGGAGAAAAAATACACAAGGCTTCCACACGCCATGAACTCCATAGGAATTATAGAAGTTTTAGAGTACCTTGATAGCAAAGTTACAAAAGATGAGATGCTAGAAAATATCTCCACCCATACCGCACAGCTGGCAAAAAGACAACAGACTTTTAACCGTACTCAGTTTGAAAATGTCATAAACGCGCCGCTTGAGGAGTTGGAAGAGATGATACTATCTGGGATTTAAAAAAGTCTCTATCTCTTCTGCTATCTCATCAACGGCTTCGGTCGCTTTTTTGTATAGCACTTTTGAAAAGTAGGCGTCGTTTATGGCACTGCTTGGCTCATAGTTGTTTAAAATCGACCTTGTTGCAAACTGCGCCATAGTATTTACCCCTATGACATTGCCGCTTGTGCCGATGACGACGAAGAGTTCGCAGTCCTGAATCTGCTTGTTTAACTCCTCATACATGGGTGCTTGCTCGCCAAAAAAGACGATGTTTGGTCTAAGTTTTGAGTTACATGTAAGACATCTTCCTCCGTTAAACTCTTTTTGGCTTTTATAGCCTATGTCAAAAACTTTGCCGCAATATGAGTCCTGACATCTAAGCTGTGTTAAAAAGCCGTGCAGATGGATAACGTCCTCGGGTTTAAGTCCCGCTTTTTCAAAAAGATTGTCCACATTTTGAGTAATAACCGCTATCTCTTTTTTGTACATGTTCTTTAGTTCGGCTATTCTTTTGTGTGCGTAGTTTGGCTCTTTGCTCTTTAACTCTGAGCGTCTTTTGTCGTAAAACTCAATGGTTACATCTTCGTGCTTTTGCATGCTGTCGTAGTTGCAGACAACGCTCACATCGTACTCATCCCAAAGTCCGCCGCTGTCTCTGAATGTACTTATGCCAGACTCAGCGCTTATGCCCGCACCGCTTAAAATCAAAACTTTTGCCATATGTTTTTCTCCGTCAAGACTTTAATTTTTAACGCCTTCGCCACAGCGTCTAAATGCTCGATAAAATCTTCTTTTACTTTTGATAGTTCATTTTTTTGAACTATCAAGTAATCCTTGACAGTTGAGTTTTTATCAAGCTTATTTTCAGTTTCACATCAAGTTTTGTCTTCCCGTCTTCGATTTGATAGATGAGGATGTTTGATTGTTGGTTCATTTCATCCATGCTTCAATCTCTCCAAAATCTCCAAAGCTTCCATCTCAAACTTAGAAAAAGCGAACCATTTTTTGCCAAGATCTTTAAGACTCGCTCCTATGTGGTAAATCTCGGTATTGTCTATGATTAGAAATCTATCGTGAGCTTTTTTGAACTCATGTAGTTCTATATTTTGATACTGGTAGTTGTATTTTTGAAAATCCAAACGCAGCTGTTTTGAAATGCTCTGAGTATAAATTTTTATTTTTAAATTTTGGTATTTGCTAAAGAGTGTAAAAACCGTATCGTCTATGTAGTTATCGATAAGAACCACTTCATTTTTTGCACTTTTTAACAAATCGTTCACAAAAGCATAGGCATCATACATCTGTCCATCAAAAAGTATTCCTTGTTTTTGTTTTAGCGTTGTACTTTCAAGTGAGTTTGAGATGTCTGATACTTTTGACTTTAAAAGCACCACCTCATTTTCAAGCTCTTTAAATCTTTGGTTCGTTATTTTTTCGGAGTTTATTACATACCCATCAGTAATGTAATTTTTGAGTACTTTTGTCGCCCATTGTCTAAACCGTACCCCTTTTTGCGATTTAACTCGATAGCCCACTGAAATAATTACATCTAAATTATAATATTCAACATTGTATGTTTTGCCATCACGAGCAGTTGTCGCAAAATTTGCGACAACTGCAAACTTTTCAAGCTCACCATCACTAAATACATTGCCGATATGCTTTCCTATGGTTTTTACATCTCTACCAAATAGCTCTGAAATTTGATGTCTATTGAGCCATACCGTATCATTTTCAATAGATACATCAAGCTCAAGCTCACCATCATTATAGAGGACAATATCTGATTGATTTAGCTTATCCATTTTCTTTGTTCCTTTTATTTTCTGTTCTCATCTATGCTTATGGCATGTGTAAATAGTTTTTATATAGTCTCTTCATTTATAAATGATATTTTATGCATAAC
>CAIUZU010000260.1 GCA_903903705.1 uncultured Helicobacteraceae bacterium | reverse complement strand
TTTTGTAAAAATTTAATTTTCTTAAAGTCCGTATTATATGGATTATGTAGTATTTAGTGGATGGATTTTTGCTATCCGAGATTGGCCACCACCAACTTTTACAAACTCCATAAAATACGAAATTTTAGAATTGGTAATGATTATTTCTCTAATAATCCGTCTTTTTATTTTTTATAAGTGTTGCACTTTAAACTTGAATTGGCGAAATAGCCGAAAATTATAGGACAAAATAAAAAATTTCATACTTGAGAGCTGTTTTGTTTTACATCTTTACTTTTCATTATGCAAAACTCAGATATAATTTCACCAATGGGGCTGACCTGGTTTCGACGGGATCAAGTAGCTTCTAATTGCATGTCGGACTGAGCATTCCGTTACGCGGCTCAAATTGCTTAAACGCAAACAATACAAATTATCGCCCAGCTTACGCAGTAGCATAAGTTTTATCCCCTTCCACTAAGACTGGAAGGCGGGCTGCTTCACCTATGGACTCTAGATAAGTAGGATTCGAAGTATAACCCCCTATGTAGATATACTTTATGTTTGTCTCGAACATAAAATGAACCCAAGAGGCTCGTCTTGCGTAACTTTGCAAATTGTGTGAAGCAAGATTAAACTCAAACAATTTCTCTAAACATGTAGACGTTAGGAGTAGCGTGGTTTCGGACTGGAGTTCGATCCTCCACAGCTCCACCATTTATACTATCCCATTACTATCAATAACCACTTACAACTACCATAAAACCTATGTTTCAGTTTGATAATTGCTAACAAATGATATTATTCAATTATAGATAATTACAATATTTTAAGGGTATTATTTAGGGTACATTTTATATTTTTCATACTCTTCTGATTTTTATACCCTTATAAAAAGGAAAATAATGGCTCGCAGAACAATGCCTTTAAAAGATACGGATATTCGCAAAGCTAAAGCAGCAGATAAAGAATACTTTTTACGCGATGGCGATGGATTGGTACTGGCAATTACGACAGGCGGTAAAAAAATATGGAGACTAAAATATATACTCAACAAAAAAGAAAATACAATTTCTTTGGGTCAATATCCAGATGTATCTTTAGCCGATGCAAGGATAGAAAAAGATAAATTTAGAAAGATGATATCAAACGGTCAAGATCCATCTTTGTATAAAAAGCATCAAAAGCACCTGAACGAAGTAAAAAGAGAAAATACTTTTGAAGCAATTGCGATTAGCTACATGGAACACCGCAGCGATTTGAACGAATCTTATGCAAAACGAACCAAAAGAGCACTTGAAAGAGACTTTTTTCCTTTTTTAACTAACCGCAATATTGATGATATAAAACCTCTTGAGATGCTAGAGATAATTAAGCGTATAGAACAAAGAGGAGCAGTAGAATCATCCCACCGATTGTTTACACTGATTGATAGAATTTACAGATATGCAGTAACAATTGGCAGAGCAGAACGAAACATAATGGCGGATGTTGATAAAAATCTAGCTCTAAAAGCTCATAAACATAAGAATTTACCCAATATAACGAATGTTATTGAGCTTCAAATTTTATTAAAATTGATAGAAGATTATAAAGGCGACTTTGCAACAAAACAAGCTTTACGATTAGCTCCTTATATTTTTGTAAGACCGTTTAATATACGCTATGCCGAATGGGATGAATTTGATATAGAAAATAAAATTTGGAAAATACCTGCAGACAAAATGAAAATGAAGCTGACGCATATTGTGCCATTGACGGATAGTATGATAAAAATTATAAAAGAAACAGAGCCTTTTAGCCGCCATAGAAGTAAATATTTATTTCCTTCGCCTACAGACACCAAAAGAACTGTTAGCGAAAACACATTAGGCTCCGGATTAAAACGAATGGGATATAACGGACAAATGACAGTGCACGGATTTAGGCACACGGCAAGCACACTTTTACATGAAAATATGCATAAACACGGGGTACACAGTGAGGCAATTGAAGTACAAATGGCACATGTGGATGGAAGTATGCGTGGAATATATAACCACGCAAAGTACTTAGAGGAAAGAATAAGATTGATGAATTGGTGGAGCGATTTTATTGATCACTTGAAAGAGAACGGGTAGAGATATACTTTTGCAACTCGCTTTTTTCCCAAACTAGGGTTTTATAGGTAAGGGCTATCGGCTGTGGTATTTTACCCTCTTTGCGCCAGCGGCGGATTGTATTAACTCGAACATTAAATAACTTAGCGACATCACTTTGATTTAAGTATTGTAAATTTTGCATTTTTTGTACCTACCCTTAAAAAATAATCGAAGCTTGTTTTTTACCGTTTTTAGTGGTTTTAAGCTCCATCTCTGGCAGATCATCAGGGTTATACCCTAAAATCTGCTCGGCTGTAAAATTGAATTTTGCGCAAAGTTGTCTAAATTCAAAGTCCCCGAAATCGTCGTAAACACCGTCGTTCCAAGCTTTTTTTAAGCCTGCTTTAATTTTATCTTCATCAATTTTTTGTAAAAAATCTTCAATCTCTAAATTTTTTAAGACTTGCTCCTCTTGAAAACTTTGACCTTCATTAAAATTGGCTCGAAACACCCCGATGGCGGACCTCTTATAGTTTGGGTCCGTGCCTAAACTGACTATCAAATTTCCGACTCGTTTAACTGCAAATTCCGCAAAATTTTCGAGGTTATTTTCCTTAAAAATTTCTATGATTTTTCTTAAATTTGGCTTAACAATTGTCTCGCGAAACATCTCGCAGGCTTGCCCAAAAAAGTAGTCAAAATCGGCAACATACTTGTTTGGCTGGGATTTGAGCCATCTGTACACATCTTCGCGACTTACCTCGAGAATAGCGTCTATGTGGGCTATCCAGTCTTTTTGATTTTGGATTTTTGAGCAATTACATAAAATTTGGCTTAAAAATAATTTTTTAGTTTTCATTTTCGACCTCTTTTTCGAGGTATTTTTCAAGATTTTTTAAGCAATTTTGATCATTTCTATCATGATATTCAATTGATACAAGCAAATCTTCGAATCCTTGATCTCGAATCATAGTTCGAGTGAAGGGCTCAAGATCGAGCTCTTCAATTTTCAATTTAGATCTTTCTGCCGTCGAGAGCCTGGAGATCTCTTTGAGTCTCAGAAATTCTTTTTTGATTTTTTCTTTTTCTTCTTTGTTTCTTTCTTTCTTTTCTTTCTTTCTTAGTTCAACACCCGTTGAACCGTCGTTCAACACCGGTTTAGTTGAGTGCGAATCACTCAAGGTTAAGAGGAGCTGCTCGGCTCTTTTTCTTCTTATTTCTCCACTTTTTAAGCCGTTCAAGCGGCTTAATTCTCGCCGAGTGAAGTATGGCTCAAGATATTGAATTTGCTTCGGAGAAAAGAATACGTGCCCGTTCCCAGCTTCACGAAGTGAGAATAGATCATAGTTGAGTATAATCGTCTTAAGCTTGGCTTCTGAGGTCCCAAAGTCATCGGCCAAGATGTCAATGTCTGACAGAGGATACGACAGCTCTTGCTCTTCTCTTAATACTTCGAGAGTCATGAAGTAGAGGGCGTACCCTTCGATGCCGAAATCTCGGCGAACTCGTTTAATTTTTCTGTCGTTTCTCGCACCAATGAAGTGTGGGAAGTAAAATGCTTCTTTCATTTTTTTGCCTTTGTTTTAGGCACTTTTGAGGGTTTGTGAGGTATGATTGCATACCACTTTTAACCTTTTAAAAGTGTGTGTTCAAAGCCTTTTGCTCTCAATCTTTGGTCGGGGCGAGAGCTAAGGCGACTATGCTTTTATCGGTTGTACTTCATTTCTATCCAAGT
>CAIUZU010000259.1 GCA_903903705.1 uncultured Helicobacteraceae bacterium | reverse complement strand
TATCTCTCATTTTTTTTCCTCTTAATAATCTTTTTTGAAATATTATATCTTATCTCTAATTAATTAAGCACTAAACTACCTTACGCTTTTGCATTCAAAAAGGATATAATTGCGTTATGAATTACAGACAAATAGCACAAGAAACCCTAAAAATCGAAGCCCAAACACTCTTAGATAGTGCCCAAAATATCGGTGATGTTTTTGACAAAGCAGTAGAAATTATTCTCTCATGCAGAGGAAAACTCATCGTTACCGGTGTAGGAAAATCAGGACTTATCGGAGCTAAAATGGCGGCAACATTTGCCTCTACCGGAACTCCTAGTTTTTTTCTTCATCCGACAGAAGCACTACATGGCGATTTGGGAATGATTGGCAAGGATGATGTTGTTTTGGCTATCAGCTACAGCGGAGAAAGTGAAGAGTTAAGCTCTATTCTTCCACATATAAAAAGATTTGACACTCCGCTTATCGGCATGACAAGAGATAGAAACTCTACGCTTGGAAGATACAGTGATGTTGTAATTGATGTTATCGTTGAAAAAGAGGCATGTCCGCTAAATATCGCACCGACAAGCTCAACAACTTTAACTCTTGCTCTGGGCGATGCACTTGCAGTCTGTTTAATGCGCGCAAAAAATTTTAAAAAGAGCGATTTTGCCTCATTTCATCCGGGCGGATCTCTTGGAAAACAGCTTTTTGTAAAAGTTAAAGATTTGATGAGAACAAAAGATTTGCCGATAATTGGCAGCCAAACAAAAGTAAAAGATGCGATTGTAAAAATCAGCGAAGGCAGACTCGGAACAGTTTTAATTACAGATGAGCAAAATAGACTTCTAGCACTTGTGAGTGACGGAGATATCCGTCGAGCGCTTATGAACGATGATTTTTCGCTAGAAGAGAATGTTTTAAAATATGCAACACTAAACCCGAAAACCATAGAGGATGAAAATATACTTGCAAGCGAAGCACTTGTAATGATAGAAGAGATGAAGATACAGCTTTTAGTTGTAACGGATAAACAAAAGAGAGTTCATGGCATGCTTCATATCCATACTTTGATAGAAAAAGGCATTTCATGAGATTAAACAAATACATAGCACATCACTCAAGCTACTCAAGAAGAGAAGCTGACAAAGTCATACAAGACGGATTTGTCAGGGTTAATGGAGAGATTCAAGACAATCCTGCTACAGATATATATGAGGGTGTAGATATCGTTTATGTAAGCGGTAAACAGGTAACACCGAGAGATAAATATACGGTTATAGTCTACAACAAGCCAAAAGGCGAGCTTGTAACAAAAACTGACCCTAAAGGGCGAAAAACCATCTATGATACGCTAGGCAAAGAGTACAAGCACTATGTTCCGGTTGGCAGACTTGACTACGCTTCTGAGGGCTTGCTTCTTCTAACAGACGCTTCAAAAGTTGCTTCAGCTCTCATGGAGTCGGATTTGGAGAGAATTTATAAGATGAAGATCAAAGGTGAAGTCACACCTGACATGGAAGATGCAATGTTAAACGGTATGACGCTTGAAGATGCATCTGCAGGCGGACATAGCCACTCTAAAGTAACACATATGGAGTTTAAACCTTTTATCGGCTTCATGGTTCAAAAAAACCAGCCTAACTACTCTGTTTTAAAAGTGGCAATCAACGAGGGACAAAACCGAGAGCTTAGAAGATTTTTCGCTCATTTTGGAGCCGAAGTTGTAGATCTTAAAAGAATCAGCTTTGCTGAAATCAAACTAAACAATCTTCCTACGGGAAAAAGTAGATTTTTAAGCCGCAGCGAGTATTCTGCTCTAGCAAAATTTT
>CAIUZU010000258.1 GCA_903903705.1 uncultured Helicobacteraceae bacterium | reverse complement strand
GAATTTGGATTTGATTACCTAAGAGACAACATGAGCTACTCTCGTGAACAGATGGTTCAAAGAAGTCATAACTTTGTTATAGTCGATGAAGTTGACAGTATTTTAATAGATGAAGCTAGAACTCCTCTAATTATCTCTGGACCGACAAACAGAACGCTTAGAGACTTTAATGACGCAAACTTAATCGCACTTAAACTGGTTAAAGATGAGCATTTTAGCGTTGATGAAAAAGATAGAACCGTTCTTCTCACAGAAGAGGGCATTACTAAAGCAGAAGAGCTGTTTAAGGTTGAAAATCTTTACAGTCCTGAAAATGCTTCACTTTCGCATATCCTTGATCAGGCACTAAAAGCAAACTACTTATTTGAGAGAGATGTTGACTATGTTGTAAATGACGGAGAGGTAGTTATCGTAGATGAGTTTACAGGTCGCTTGAGTGAGGGTCGCCGTTTTTCAGAAGGTTTACATCAGGCACTTGAAGCAAAAGAGGAAGTAGAGATAAAAGAAGAGACGCAGACTTTAGCAGATATCACATTCCAAAACTATTTTAGAATGTACGATAAGCTTGCAGGTATGACGGGAACTGCTCAAACTGAAGCATCTGAATTTGCCCAAATATACTCTTTGGATGTTATCTCAATACCTACAAATATACCTATTACTAGAAAAGATCTTAATGACTTGATCTATAAAACTGAGAGAGAGAAGTTCGAAGCTGTTATAAATACTATAAAAAATCTCTCAAAAACAGGTCAGCCGGTTCTTATCGGAACTGCTTCTATAGAAAAATCTGAATCATTGCATGAACTGCTTAAAAAAGAGAAAATTGCTCATACCGTCTTAAATGCTAAAAATCACGCACAAGAGGGCGAAATCATTAAGGGTGCAGGAGCTAAAGGCGCCGTGACGATTGCTACAAATATGGCAGGTCGTGGTGTTGACATTAAAGTAAATGATGAAGTTAAAGCACTCGGAGGCCTCTATATCGTGGGAACTGAGAGACATGAAAACCGCCGTATCGATAATCAGCTTCGCGGACGTAGCGGACGTCAGGGTGATGCAGGTACTACACAGTTTTATCTCTCACTAGAAGACAATCTTCTTCGTATTTTCGGAAGTGATAAGATTAAAAGCATCATGGAGAGACTCGGCGTTGAAGACGGCGAATATATAGAATCAAAAATGGTAACTCGTGCTGTTGAGAAAGCTCAGAAAAAAGTCGAGAACATGCACTATGAAGGTAGAAAGCAGATTGTCGAGTATGATGATGTTGCAAATGAGCAGAGAAAAATTGTTTATAAATTTAGAAATCAGCTTCTTGATCCTGAATTTGATATTTCGTCAAAAATTAATGAATTAAGAGCCGAATACATAGAGCATATTTTAAATAGTTGCGGTATTTTTAACGGTGGCTCAAAAGAAGATTTTAATTTAGAAAAAGTTTTAAAACTGCTTCATGAAGAGATTAATATAGAACTTGAGATAGGCGAATTTGCTTCATTAGAGTATGCAGAGTTGCTTGATGCCGTCATATTAAGCATAAAACGAGCTTATGATGAAAAAATGAGTGTGCTTGACGATGGCGTTTGCAGTGAGATCGAGAGAGAGTTATACTTAAAAGAGCTTGATAGTGCATGGAGAGAACATCTTTATGCTATGGATAATATGAAAACGGGTAT
>CAIUZU010000257.1 GCA_903903705.1 uncultured Helicobacteraceae bacterium | reverse complement strand
TATTTATCTATTTTATTTTTTCAAACTACATACATTTATCTAAGCAATTTATTGTAAAATAACATCCATAAATTTACAAAAGGTGTAAAAAGTGAGCATTTACAGAGAGTATGATATTAGAGGGATTTTCGAGAAAGAGTTAAATGAGCAGAGTGTTGTTCGCATAGGTTATGCTTTGGCTTCAAAAATAGATGGCGAGTATGTAGCGGTTGGTTATGATGCAAGAAGCCACTCTCCTATCCTCTTTGAGTATCTAGTTCATGGACTCAATGCCGGTGGCAAGAAAGTTCTAGATATGGGTCTGGTTCCGACTCCCGTAAACTATTTTACAAATTATCAAGATTGGAACGGCATCACACCTTCAGCTTCTGTTATGATCACAGGCTCACACAATCCAAGTGAGTACAACGGCTTTAAAATAACTATAAACAAAGCTCCATTTTTTGGCGAAGAGATTTATGCACTTGGTCGTGAGTGTGAAGCGATGGATTTTCCACTCAAAGTTGCTAGAGATGTAACAAAGATAGATGCTCTTACACGTTATGTAGACTTTTTAGTAAGCGAATTTCAACATCTAAAAGGTATGCCCTCACGAATAGTTTATGATTGCGGAAACGGTGTTGCAGGTGTTGTTACGGAGAGAATTTTCGGTGCATTAGAACTTAACACAAAAGGACTCTTTGTAGATCCTGATGGAACTTTTCCAAACCACCATCCGGATCCTTCCGACGAACATAATCTTGAAGACATTAAAAAGCTTTTAGCAACTGATGGGGATATCGCTTTTGCTTATGACGGCGATGCGGACAGAATCGCAGTTTTAACCCATAAAAATAATATAAAAGGCGACATGATGGCTCTTTTATATGCGATGAAGATGGATAAGCCAACGGTTGTCGGAGAGGTTAAGTGCTCACAAGTGATGTACGATGAACTAGAAAGTCGCGGTGCAAAAGCTATCATGTACAAAACTGGTCACTCAAACCTCAAAGTAAAAATGCAAGAGGTAAATGCAGATCTTGCATGTGAAGTGAGCGGACATGTATTTTTCAAAAACCGCTATTTTGGTTATGATGACGCTATTTACGCAACGCTTAGAATGCTAGAACTAATTCACGACGGCATAGACTTAGACGCTGAACTTGCAAAACTTCCTAAAGTTTTCTCAACAGAAGAGATAAAGGTAAAAACTACCGAATCAGAGAAGTTTAAAATCATCAACAGAGTAAAAGAGCTTCTTAAAAATCCTCCCTCTTCGTTTCCAAAAATAAAAAACATTATCGACGTAGACGGTGTTCGTATAAATTTTGAACATGGATGGGGATTGGTAAGAGCAAGCAACACGACTCCCGTTTTGGTTACTCGTTTTGAATCAACTTCGCAAGAAGAGGCAAAACTCTATGAAAAAGCTATAAACGATTTGATTTTAGAAGCTAAAAACTCTCTATAACAAGGAAAATAATGAAAACTCATACTCTTTTGATGCCGCTTGACATGCATCTTCATCTTCGCGATGGAGTAATGCTTGAAAATGTTGCTCCGCTTAGCGCATACAGCTTTAGCGGCGGACTTATCATGCCAAATCTTGTTCCGCCGGTTGACACGCTTGAAGATGTAAAAGCATATAAACAGCGTGTTATGGCGGCTGTTCCGAATGACTACTTTGAACCTTATATGACACTTTTTTATAAAAACTACGACAAAAGATTTTTAGCTTCGGTCGCACAGGATATTATGGCGATAAAGCTCTATCCTGCAGGTATTACTACCAACTCTGATGGCGGTGTTTCATCTTTTAATGTAGAAGAGATGCGCCAAACGCTAGAGGCGATGAGCGTTTTGGGCATTCCTCTATGCGTTCACGGTGAGACAAACGGTTTTGTTATGGATAGAGAAGCGGAATTTATGAGCATTTATGAAATCTTGGCTAAAAATTTTCCTGATTTAAAAATCATTATGGAGCATATAACAACAAAAGCTGCAGTTGAGATGCTTGACAAATATGAAAACCTTTACGCAACCATAACGGTTCATCACTTACTCTTCACCCTTGATGACGTAGTCGGCGGCATGATGATGCCTCATAACTTCTGCAAACCGATTGCCAAACGTCCTGAAGATTTGGATGCACTTTTAAGCGTTGCACTTGAAGCACATCCGAAAGTCATGTTCGGCTCAGACTCAGCACCTCATCCAAGAAGCAAAAAAGAGAGTGCAGGATGTGCGGCAGGAGTATTTAGTGCCCCTATCGCTCTGCAGCTTCTATGCGAAATTTTTGAACAGTATGACAAATTAGACAATCTTCAAGCTTTTGTAAGCGACAATGCTCAAAGCATCTATAAAATTTGTCCCGAATTTAAAGAGATAATTTTAGAAAAACGCCCTTTTGTAGTGCCTGATGACTACGGAAATGTCGTTCCAATGTATGCAGGAAGGGTGATAAACTGGGCTATACAAAGCGTTGAATAGAGTTTTATTTCTAGAAGATGATCTGCTTTTTGCAGATACCATTGTTGATCTATTGCAGGAGAGCGGTTTTGAAGTTACACATGCCCCAAACGGACAGAGTGCGATGGATGCTACATATGAACAAAAATTTGATCTCTATCTTCTTGATATTAACGTGCCTCTCATCGACGGCACGACCCTGCTTAAAGAGCTTAGAGACTCTAACGACACAACACCTGCTATTTTTCTAACATCTCATAAAGATAAAGAGATGCTAAAAAAAAGTTTCTTTAGCGGTGCGGATGATTTTTTAACAAAACCTTTCGATATAGATGAACTTCTTCTTCGCATTAAAGCACTTTTAAAAAGAGTTAAATCAGATCATGTCGCATGTGTGGGGTTGTTGTGCAATGACAATACCCATAAACGCATTTTGTATAACAAAAAAGAGCTAGATCTCTCTAAAAAAGAGTATGACCTTCTTGTCCTTCTTATGCAGCATGTAAACAATACTGTTCCCAAAGAGCTCATTTTAGATACGCTCTGGAGCAGAGGCGATGGCGGAAGCGACGGTGCGCTAAGAGTTTATATAAACCGCATAAAACAGCTTATTCCGCAAATAAATATAGAAAATATCCGCGGTATAGGGTATAAACTTGTTTCATAATCTTCGTATTATTATTTTTGTCTATTATGTCGTTACAGCTATTGCCATAATGACTGTTTTATACTATTTCGTAGCAGTTATAAAGATTGAAAATATTTTTATACTTATTTTTATACTATCTCTCTTAATCACTTTTGCAGGAATAATTATCTCCAAACTATCCATAGATCCGCTCTTTGAACATTTAACAAATCTTCAAAATTTATCAAAAGAGACACTCCATGAGTTAAACTTGCCAATCAGCACAATCATGACAAATATTCACATGTTGAAAAAAAATCTCAGCAGCGACAAAGATTTAAAAAGAGCCACCCGAATAGAGAGTGCATGTGAGATGCTGCAGCAACGATACAATGAGCTTGACTATATGATAAAGTTGCAAAGTTCAAACGTAAACTACGAGACTATAGAGCTTGATAAACTCATAGAGAGTAGAGTTGAATTTTTAAATCGCATCTATCCGCATATGGAATTCACTCTTGATCTTATAGAGACTCAAATCAAAAATGATAAAGTAGGCTTATCAAAAGTAGTTGACAATCTTATAGATAATGCAGTAAAATATTCACCAAATATTCATAAAATAGATATACAATTGCAAGATTTTACGCTCTATATAAAAGATTACGGCTGTGGAATTGATGATGTAGAGCTTTTAAAAATTTTTGACAACTACTACCAAGGCAATCAAAACATGAAAGGTTTTGGCATAGGTCTTGGTATGGTGAAGAGATTTTGCGATGCAAACGCAATATCACTGAAATTTAGATCAAAGCCGAATATCGGCACAACGGTTATTTTAAAATTTAAGGAAAATTAGTGGAAAAAAACATTTTAGCATATGCAGAAATGACGTTAGATTATGGAGTTATGGGGTTGCTCATTCTTATGAGTATTATTACCCTTTGGTTGTTTATAGAAAGAATGATGTTTTATAGCACCCTTCGCATAGCAGATTACGACAATAGAGACAAGCTTGAGATGGATTTGACCGACAACCTCAGTATTATAAGCGTTATAGGTTCTAATGCGCCGTATGTAGGTCTATTGGGAACCGTAATCGGGATTATGCTCGCTTTTTACTCCATGGGAGATGCCGGAACGATTGATGCAAAAAAAATCATGGTAGGACTTGCTCTTGCACTTAAAGCAACTGCAATGGGTCTTATTGTCGCTATGCCTGCTATCGTTGTCTACACTCTTTTACTTCGCAAAGTTGAGAAGATATTGACAGCTTTTGATATAGCTCAAGACAAAGCAAGCAAGTAAACAGATATGCCGAAATTTAAAAAACCAAAAAAGAGATTTGACGAGATAAACGTCGTTCCTTTTATAGACATCATGCTCGTGCTTTTAGTTATGGTTTTAACGACTGCGACGTTTATAACCCAAGGTATCATTCCCATAGAACTGCCAGAAGCAAAGGCAACAAAAAAGGAAGATACGACAAAAGAGCTAACCATTTATGTAAACAGTAAAGGTGAGTTGTTTGTAGATAAAGAGAAGGTGGATCTAAAAACACTTGAGAGTAAACTCTCTGCAATTCCAAAAGATCAGACAGTTGTTCTTAGAAGCGATAAAGAGTCGAAATTTCAAGATTTTGTAAGCGTTATGGATATCTTAAAACGCTTAAACCACGAACAGCTATATATTATTACAAAAGAGAATCAGTAGGCTTTTTCTAAGAGTTTAAACTGATGAGAAGGAGTTTTCTCTTCAAGAGGCTCTTTTTTCTCTACATGCAGATTCTCTTTTGCCTCTGCAAATACCTTTTTATCTACCTCTTCAACATCATGAAAAAGAGTCGTTGCTATAAAAAAAAGCACCATGATAACGACTACGCTTACATAAAGAAGTATATAATTTTTTATATGACCTGACTCAAAAGGGTTTTGCATGTTTCAACTTCTCATCTATTTTTTAGATTATATTGAAAAACTATACAATAAAAGATAAATTACACTATTTTTATGATAATATAATTCAAAAAAATTTAAGGATTATCTATGCAAACAACGATGTTTAAAGGTTCGGTTGTAAATTTAGCGGGAGATGCTCTTGGTGTAGGAGACAAAGCGCCGATTGTATCTGCAATCGGAACTGATTTAAGCAGTGTAGAGATTGGCGGAGCAAAAGACAAAATACAGCTTCTAATAACACTTCCATCTCTTGACACCGATACATGTGCGGCTGAAACAAGAAGATTTAACGAAGATGTAAACAATTTGGATATTTGCGAAACAATGGTCGTATCTATGGACTTGCCATTTGCATCTGAGAGATTTTGTACAACAAGCGGAATTGAAAACCTAACTGTTGCAAGCGACTATCTAGATAAAAGCGTTAGCAAAGCATATGGCGTTTTAATGGATGACAACAAGCTAAAAGGACTAAGTGCCAGAGCTGTTTTTGTGATTGACAGAAGCGGAACTATAGTTTACAAAGAGATTGTAAAAGAGGTTACGGCAGAGCCTAACTATGAAGCGGCACTTGAAGCTATAAAAGAGGCTAGATAACGAGCAGATCTCAAATATAATTTGAGATCTATGCTACATTAAAATTAAATACTATTT
>CAIUZU010000256.1 GCA_903903705.1 uncultured Helicobacteraceae bacterium | reverse complement strand
TCTATATGTATAACTGCTTTATCAAATTTACTGCTTCTTATAGGTTCCATTTAATCTCTTATATAATTTTCTTCTTTTAGCGTTTTATAGATTGCTCTTTGATGCTCTTCGCCTTTTGTCTCTACATGTACGGTCACATTTGCATCGCCATAATCAAGCGATATAGATGTTCTGTCGTAGGCGATATGGACAATGTTTGCATTTAAGAGCTGAAGTATCTCTGTAAAACGCATCAGAGAACCGGGTTTATCGATAAGTGTTACGGTTAGCTTCATCTTTCTACCAGATTTTAACAAACCTTTCTCTATGATAACTGAAAGAAGCGTTACATCCATATTTCCGCCGCTAAGCACAACCGCTACTTTTTTACCTTTTAAGTGTTCAAGTTTATTATGCAAAAGTGCTGCAACTCCAACCGCTCCGGCACCCTCAACCACAAGCTTTTGTTTCTCTAATAGAAATAAGATTGCACTTGCGATCTCTTCATCATCCACGCTTATAAACTTATCTACACTATCTAGCATATAGCCTAATGTTATGGGCGACGTATCACGGACGGCAATTCCATCCGCAATTGTTCTTACACTCAAACTATCAACCGGCGTTTTAAGATCAAACGAGTTTTTAAGTGCAGGAGCACCTTTTGCGCTTACACCGATAACTTCTATTTTAGGGTTTATACTCTTAAAGGCACATGCCATACCCGAAATGAGTCCTCCGCCGCCGACAGGGATAACCACTGCATCAAGATCCATACAACCATCAAGTATATCCAACGCCAGAGTTCCCTGACCGGCCATTACCTCATCGTCTTCAAAAGGGTGAACAAAAGTTAGTGAATTTTTTTCACCGTATAATTTTGCATAGGCATACGCTTCATCATAGTTTGTTCCCGCAAGTATAACCTCTGCACCGTAGTGCTTCACACCGTTAACTTTTGTAAGAGGTGTTGATTCCGGCATAACAATAACCGCTTTTATGCCAAATTTTGAAGCAGATAGTGCAACTCCCTGAGCGTGATTTCCTGCACTGGCAGCTATAACGCCACAAACTTTTTGCGCATCGCTTAGAGTTGCTATTTTATTGTATGCGCCTCTTATCTTAAACGCACCAGTGACTTGAAGATTCTCTTTTTTTAGGTAAGCTTCACATCCGCTTACATGGCTTAAATAGGGTGCAAAAGAGAGCGGCGTATCAACAACCACATCTTTTATACGCTCTCTTGCCTGATAAATTTTATTTATATCTAACAACTAAAACCTCTTTTATAAAGCACGATGTTCTATCATCGTACACATGTTTTGAACAACTTTCATTCCGGCATCTTTTGCTTTTTTAGCCGCATCATTGTTTACTATCTCTTTTTGAGCCCAGAAAACTTTTACGTCGCCTCTTTGTATACATGCATCTGCAACAGCATTAAGTGCATCAGGCTTTCTAAAAATATCTACCATGTCTATCTCAAAAGGAATCTCTAAAAGCGAGCGGTAGACCTTCTCACCGAGAATAGTCTCCTCCTTAGGGTATATCGGAACTATCTTAAATCCATGTTCTTGAAGGTATTTTGCAACTCTGTAGCTTGCCTTGCTCTCATCGGGAGAGAGACCCAAAACAGCTATAGTTTTAGTAATATTAAAAATTTCTCGTATCTCTTGTTTGTTTGAATTGATTGTCGGAAATTCACATTCCATCGAATATCCTTTTAAAAAAATAGTTAGAGATTATA
>CAIUZU010000255.1 GCA_903903705.1 uncultured Helicobacteraceae bacterium | reverse complement strand
GCCATAGCCATTGATAATGTTTTTCTTAACATTTTGAATCCTTTGTTTTTTGTTTTTGTGTTAAAATTTCAAGTGCTTAAAAAAGCACAACCTCTGCTTAATTCCGGAGAGATAAAATCTGTTTTTTGTCTCTCTACATGTATTCATAATTTTTCAGAAATTTTCAAACTTCTTATCAAAGTCTTTAAACTTTTCATCAAACTTTTGCCATTTATCATCTTTTGCTTCTACTTCTTTCGTTTCAACTTTAGGCGTGTTCTCTCTTTTAGTTTCATTTGTGTCTTGAACCATTGAAGCATTGTTGTCATTTACTGCCGGCTGCTGTTGTAGTGCTTGAGCTTTTGGCTTATCAAGCCCAAAGGATTTAAGCGTTATCTCTTTTGCTATTTTGTTATTTTGAATAGCTATGTAACTAAACACAAGCGTTAGCATCAGAAGTATCGCACCTCCAAAAAATCCAAATTTCATTTTGTTTTACCTCCTTTGTTTGTGGTTTCGTATATATTCATAATTTTTTGAATTACATCATGATTTTTACGGTAGGCTTGTTAAGCAAACCTCTCTCATGTACATTCGTGGTGTTGATAAAATTGTTTTCAATATACTTGATTATATATCTGACTTCTTTTTCAAGCGCCTCAATTGTCATTTTTGGATTTTCAAGATACTTAGGTATATTTTTACTAGGTATAAACTCTGCAGCCAATCGGCCCTTAAGCACATCAGCGCATCCCTCTATCTTTGCGTAAAACTCAAATATATTGAGCCTGCTTATCTCCGCACTATCGATTAAAGCCTCTTTTACCTCTTTACGAGATACCGTTACCCTATCCGCCATGGAGTCCATACCAAAACTGAAACTCTCATCATTTCTAAGCACTGTTGTTTTACCAAAGTATTTTTCCAAAAACTCCGCTCCGATATTGTTCTGAAATATCACATAGCTATTGGTAGTGTCTAATATGCTCTCCGCTTCTTTCTCTCCGAACTCTTTTTTTATCTGGCTGTATGACTGCATCGCCATGATGATCTTTATGCCTTTTGAGCGTCCTACCGCCAAAGCTTTTTCAAGATTTTCGCCTAAAGCTTTACCTAGACGAGGCAGCTCGTCGAGAATGAAATAAAAATTTAAATCACGGTTATCCGCCCCATCAAGAATGGAAGAGATGAGATAACTTGTAATAACACCGTAAAGAGGACTAAATACACGGCTTAAATTATCTGTAGCAAGTAAAAAGAGTTTGCCGCCTTTGCCGTCGCCCAGCCAGCTTTTAAACTCAATGAAATCATTACCCTCTAAATCATCCGCATATTTGAGATATTGCAATGGTTTAGCTTTTCTTGCAAGTGTAGAGAGGATTGAAGCAGTTTCTCTCGAGAGTGCATCCTCAGTAACATCGCCTCTTAGAAAGTTGTATACAATATTTCTGATATCTTCGTCGTTTTTAAGCTCGTTGAGCAGTTTTGCATCGCTAACCATAGCAAATATCTCTTTATTGGATAATTTTCTTTTAGCTGCTTTGACTAAGATACCCTCCATGACTGCTCTTGCTGCACTGGACCAATGCAGGTCTGGTGTGTTTTTATCGTCCGGGATTAATATATCTGCTATAACTCCTGCATCCACATGAGTTTTAATGAATTTGTATAGCTCGAATTTAACACTTCTTAGGTCTGCTGGGCATAAGATAAAATCCGTCAAAGGGTTGTAAAACTTCTCTACAAATTCACCCTTGACATCGATGATTACGGTTTTGGTATTTGCATTATTTGGGATTTGATTAATTATGCGATTAATGAGAACTGATTTACCTTTACCCGGTGAACCCATAATGCATAAACCGGTTGCAAGTGAGATGCGAGGTATCTTCATATCCTGCGGCTCTACTTCAAATCTCTTATCATCGTCGTGTGAGAGCTTTTGCAGAGGTACTTTAAAAGTCTCTAAAGTTGAACTGCTTTTGCTTATCTCAAATTCTGTTTTTAAGAAGTGCTCTATGGTCTGATTATACTCTTTAGTATTAGCGAACTTTGCACCCTTTTGATAAACATCTTCACTCAGATCTTGAGAGTGTTTTTTCATGATATCATCAAAGAGAGGCTTGAAATATTTCAAAAGAAATAGATTTATAGCCGCTGTGATAATAAGAATATAAAAAAATGTAGCACTAAAAAAATCAAAACTTTGATTGTAAGGAAGATCCATATCCTGTATAAGTCCAAATAAAAAATATACGAACATGACGGCAATCGTAGGAGCAAAGTATATACTCTGCTCAATACCCCACGCTTTAAACCGCATTTGTGATTCATGCTCTAATTTTTCCCAGGCTCTGTAGGTTTTGGAGTTGATATTTTTTTCAATATCCGTTCTTAGCTTTTCCATTATCTGCCTCTCTCGGTAGAGCTTTTAGACTCTTGAGCAATATCTTTTTCACTCATATAAACACCATTATTACCACCGCTGTAAAGCCCTCCGTCCTTCCCACTTAAAAGAGCTTTGTTACCGTTTTCATTGTTTTTTTCAAGCTGCTTACCTAGCTTTTGGGTATGACTTTTTACATTGTCAACCGCTGTGTTTTCTGCCGATTTCATTATCTGCCTCTCTCTATTCCTGCAGCTTTAGCCTGCTTTGAAGAGCTTGATGAATTTTGATTTTGATTTTGGCTTTGCTTTTGAGGTGCTTGAGCCGGTGCAGGCTTTTGATTTGACGAACCGGCAATAGGCTTTCCCATGTTTTTAGTATGAGCCGATACATTTGCTTGAGCCTTTTGAACCGTTGCGGCGGATTGTTTAGTTTTTGGCTGTTTTTCCGTTTGAGTCTCTTTTGCCTTTTCATTATCTAGCTTTATATCATGAGTAGATGCTTTGTCTTTTACTGCGCCTTTGTATGATTGTAAATTAGCCTCATAAATCTTATCAAATCCCTTATCCCCGTTTTCATGCAGAATTTCTTTTGCCTTTTTATCAACAAAACTAAAATCTCCATTTTCACTTTTTTGCAAGATACCTATATCTGCTAATTTATTAGCATGCTCTTTAGTGTTATTGACAAACTTTTGAACGGCTTTTGCATCCATATCTTCATTTACGAGAGTTTTTTCTGCGTAACTCTGCAAAGAACTCATACTCACACCGTTTCTTTGGACGGCTTGAGCGTTCATAAAGGCTTGCTGGGTAGCTACTATCTTGCTTCTATCCTCCTTTTTTTCTACTGCTTCGTTTCTTTTGTTTGCCGCCTCTAAAGCTGCTTTTTTGGCTTCATCCGGATTAATATCCCTACCGTCTCTTTCGCCTTTAACTTTTTTTAACTCTTCTATCTCTTTGTAAGCTTGGGGATTCCACTCTGCTTGAGTCCTGTTTGGAGTAGCCTCACTGTTTGAAACCGAATTAGAAGATTGTTTCATGTCTTGAGCTTCTTGCGCTTTCGGCGTAACCTCTTTTTGCTCTTGATTAACTTGAGCCTCTTGCGCTTTAGTGTCTTTGCCGTAGCTGTTGTTAAATGTAGTTTGTGCTGCTTCTTTTACGGTAGATGAACTTTTTGAGTAATCTAAATTTGATTGATCCATGTTCATTGGCTTGAACTCTTTTTGTTGTTTGTCTGCTTGAGACACTTGAGCTTCTTGCGCTTTTATACCGGGAATTGCATCACTATCCATAATTTTACCGTTGCGGTTAATGTTTTGATTGTCGTAATGTTCGCCTAATCTTGAGAGAACATTTTTTCTAATCTCCATCATCTCCTTGTGTGGGATATTATGCTGCTCGTGGTGCTTGTTCAACTCTTTCGAAATTGCCGGAGCATCAGCTAAACGGCTAGGATTGTCTTTATCGTTTGCAGCATTTCTGATGATATTGTCACTTTGTAGTCTATTTAACTCTTTTTTTTGAGAGCCACTTAAACTTTTTAGTCCTTGAATATCTCTGATATCATTGGTTATATCCTTGCCTTCTTTGAATTTATCTTTGAGGGTTTGGATATGTCCGCCGATTTTATCCTTTTGTTTTACCTGCTCTTGATATGCGCCTTTTGAATTAGGATTAGTTCTCTCAGGCTCATATCTTGTGGAAGATTTATAGTCGGGATTATTGCTGTAGTTTAATTTAGGCATATTTTTAAGAGCAGACATATTGCTTTTTATGCCTTTATAAACTGATTTTAGCGCAATGACACCTAGTCCGCCTGCAATAGCAGCTGCACCTATACCTAACAATACTGCTCCGCCCGGTACTGCTGCCATACCAGCTAAAGAAGTGGCACCCATTCCCGCTAACCCTTTTGCGGCAACAACACCTAACGCTTTTGCTTGTACGGGCATAGCAAGAGCGCCTACAATACCGATAGCTGAACCCATTTGTACATGTTCTGCATCGTTGCGCCTCTCCATTGCACTATTGTAAGAGTTTTTATTTACCGCATACGGATCAGGTTTTACCGCATACGGATCTCTTTTTTGTTTATATGGGTCCTCTTTAGATTGTAGTTGATTTCTGAGCTGCTCATTTTCTTGTTTGAGCCTCTCCATCTCCTCTGTCATGTTTTCGTTGTGGTTATCACTCTTTGCCAATGACTGCATTTACTGCCCCTTTTAAAACCGCATCCCTTTTTTCTTCAAATTTTTTTACAAACTCATAGCCTTCAGGGTCATTCTTTTTTAAATCCTCTTCGCCCGGTAAAAGTGCAAATAAGAGAGCCAAAAGACAAATATTTAATAGGTGTATGATTACCCAGTCTTTTTTATTTAGCTCTACTTCTCGTTTTTGATGATTGTTATACATCTCACACCTCCCTAATTTAATGCAGCTTCTGAAGCTAGTTCATTAGCTTCAACCGCTATGTCTAAAGCTCTTTGCTCGTGTTCACCCAATAGATCCGCATGCAGATTAGTCACTTGATGTCTGAGTGCATAACTATTAATTTGTATTTCTGTCAATTTTTGCAATAAAGTACCCTCTAGAAATGTCGCTACCTGTTGCACGCCTAGCATTGCTTGAGAAGTGTTAAAAGAGTAAGAAAGCATTGTTTTTGCAAACTCGTTAACTTCCATGTTTGCCGCTTCAGCGCCTGTCGTAAGCGCAACTTGTAAATCTAAATCTTCGATTGTGAACTGTAGTACCATGTTAAATCCTTTGTTTTTTTTGAGAGATAAATTTTTGATTTTTTATCTCTCTACATGTATTCATAATTTAGAGACTATTCTTTGAGCCTCTTTTGCAACATCTTTGATACCGTTAAAAGTGTTATCAGTATTGAACTTTATCTCTCCGCTTTTTGTAATCGTGAAAAAAGTATTAACTCCTTTGTCCGCGCTATAAAATTCAAACTCCATCGTGTCACTAAAATAAATAAAACTACAGTGATACTTCTCATAAAGCTCTTGCCTAAACTTAAGATACTCTTCATCTTGCTCTATTTTGACTTTAAGAGCCTCTTTCATCTCTTCTATCGCAAACTCAAAGTATTTAACCGCCTCTGCTGTTTTTGTTATACTCATTTTATTTCTCTCTTTTATAAAAATTTTTCGATTAAAATCTAAGCGCCAAAAAAACGCCCAATAAAGCCGCCAAAATCACAAGCGTAAAAAGGTTGCTGCCTTTGCTTTTTGGTTTATTTTTATACTCGTCTCGTCTCGCATACGGGTCGTGGGTCGTCTTGTAGGGGTCATTAGATTGCTTATATGGGTCATGCACCTTGTAGGGGTCGTGATTATTTGCATAAGGATCTTTGACCTTATATGGGTCTTGGACTTTGTGCGGGTCGTGATTGTTTTCCATTTTTTTATCTCCTTTGATTTTTTTAGGAGAGATAGTTTTTATCTCTCCTACTTATATTCATAATTTTTTAATGAATACTTTTGATTTAGTCCAGTCAAGCCCGTTGAGCTTAATGTAGAACTCTCGCTCTTTGAGATTAAGTATCTCGCTCGGCAAGACTACGCTTTTGATGTTTTTGTGTTTTCTCACATTCAAGCCCTCCATATCTTCTACTTGAGTTTTATGATGTATAGACTCATCCTCTTGGGTCTTCTCTTCTTCTCCGATTTGTGCAGAGATCTCTTTTGCGCTTTCTGCATCATTTATGCCAAAATAGATTTGGTTTGAGCAGGCGTTTACGATAGTTTTTCTGCCTTCTTTACCGTACTTTGCTTCTATTTGCGCGAATTCTTGAGCTAAGATATACACGCTCGCCCCTTTGCTTCTGCCATTAGTAAGCAAGTCTAGAACGCTGCTCATCCTGTTGAGTCGCCCGAATTCGTCTAAAACAAATATTGTCTTGTCTTCCCTGTCGTCATGACTCAGCAGCTCCCTACTAATAGTGTCGATAAAGAGCGTAAGAGCCGGAGATATCGCCTCTTTGATGTTTTCTCGGTTTTGCACAAAAATGTTTTTTGAGGAGTTTTTAACCCACTCGCGAACGCTAAAATCTCCGTCAATATCCGCCAGGTACTCAAAACATGAGGTATAAGTCCTAAAAACCGAAAGAACAGAATTCAGAGTCTTTTGATTTGACGGGTCGAATATATGCGCATATTTGACGGTGGCAGGCGAAGATCTTAGAGCTTCTTCAATCGCTTTATTATTGCTTGTAACAAGCTCGTAGATGTCTTTGTTGAGTTTTTTACCACTCTCAAATAGTGACATTAGACACCCGGTAAAGATATCTCTAGCACTGTTTCTGAAAAACGGATCCTCATGTGATGCTGGGGCAGGTATCAGAGAGTTAGCTATCGCTCTCATGTCTTCTTTGTTGTCAATATCGTTAAAAACGCTCCATTTTAAGCAGCTTTCGGGGGTGGTAGGATTAAAAATCAAATCTTTACCGATTTTGCAAAAGTTTTTAGTAAAATCGCCTTTATAATCATGGATGATCATTCTGTCGCCACGCTCTCGTATTTGTTCTACAACCGGATTGATGAGTGAGGTCTTACCGCTACCGCTTTTGCCTATTACGCAAAAGTGCATATATTCAAACTTCTCGGGTATCTCAATACTATGCTCTCTGTAGTTCATCTCTTTAGTTTTGTCCAGTTTTAGCGATATATTATCCCCCTCAGTGAGGATGTGAGTCTTTTTATCAAAGCCGCCGATGGTTATATATTTGTTTTGATATGATTTTAGAGACTTTACAAGCTCATCAAGCTTGACGAGCTTTGAGCCTCTTGCTTCCTTTGCTTGATCTTCCGCATCTCTTTTAGTAAAGAGATAAAAAACTCCAAAAATCAAGAAGTATGTACCAAAACTCACCACTAGCGGTATCGTTCCGTTCTCTATTAATATTGCCTCTTGCTCTTGTTTTATGGTCATGTACGGCTCTGATTTAGCTTTGAATATGCTTTTTACATATGTTTTGAGGTTGAATTCTTCGACTTGTTTTAAGTTATTTGTGAGCAAATATGCAAAAACAAATGCTTGAAAAATAAAAGCGATCGATATGATCTTCGCTATGTATGCGCTCATCAGTTTGAGCCTAACTACTCTGTTTTGAAAATTTCTATAACCCATGTTAAATCCTTTGTTTTGTTTTTTTTGAGAGATAAATTTTTGATTTTTTATCTCTCTACCTATATTCATAATTTTTAGAAAAATTTTGCAGCGTAAAAAATAGCAGCAGCAACTGCTGCCATAAGCAAAAAACAGTTCATGCTTTTAAGCGTGGTTGTTTTTTCTGCCGCTTTTTTTAAGTACGCAATGTTTCTATTAACGCTGTTTTCAAGTTCGTCAAATCTTTCAAGGGATTTGAGCCGTTTATCTAGCTCGCCGTTGATTGATTGCTTGATAATTGAATCAAACGCTTTCAAGTTACTTTCTAGCTCCTTGTTAAGGGTTAAAGCCTCTTTGTTTGTATCTTTCATCTCCTTAGCCCTCTTAAGAAGGTCTTCCAGTGTAGGAGTTATGATTTTTAACTCTTCAAGCAGTGACTCCGCCTGCTTGAAAGTAAAGTCACTGCTCGCCATCGTTAAGCCTCTTTTGCCAAAACGCTACGACTTCTTTATCGTTCGACTTTGCAGCCCTCGACATGATCTCTTTTACTGTCTCTTTGTCGCTGTCCATCAGATATATCAATGATTTGTAGAGAATGTTTTGTTGCGTGAGATTTTTAAGGATATCGCCTTGAGTGTGCTCAAGGTAGGCTTTTGTGTCAATCATAGCTTTCAGTTCACGATTGGTTTCAATTATTTCGTTTGAACTCTTTACGAGTTGTTCTACCGTCACGGTAGCAGCATTAAACGAGGCGATGAGCCGCTCCAGCTCTGCTGTTGTGAGCATCTCTAAGCCTTCGTGATTTGCGTGATTTGCGCAAAGAGTTCAAGATACTCATCTTTGAATATCTGCTTTGCAATCGTTGTTTGCTCCTTTAGGAACATTAAACGACGAAGCTCTTTATACAAAGGTTGATTTGTCTTGTCTTTAAAGAATTCTTGAGCTACCGCTCTGTACGGCTCCTCGTAATCGTCTTGTCCTAGCTCTATGATGGTCTTTTGCAGTTTGCCAATGACACCATATATGTGGTGGCGGTTTAGCGCTATCATCTCCGTCTTGTCGTCTCTGACGATAGGTATCACATCGAGAACATCACTGCCGTAGTAGTTAATAAACTCACGCTCTAGCAGTTCGGCGTTGCTCTTATTAGTGCAGCGGTTGAGCACATAGATAATCTTGCTGCTCTTGTCGAACTCCCGTATAAGATTGAAAGTTTTTGCTGCGTTAATTGCATCTTGGTCTGAGTCGGTTAAAGGTATATAGTAAGTAGTGGGCGCAAGAAAGCCTCCTAAAACTTTTAATTTTTGCAAAAACATTGTGGCGGTCAAATTGCCGCCGACATCGATGATCGCATCATCTTCAAATAAGATGCTTTCCTCCGCGAATTTAGCCAGATTCTCGGTGTTTATGAGCTTTGCATCGATGATTGTCGAAGATGATAATGTCTTAATTGATTGGTTTTGGTCATCAATCTCAAAGTATTGGACTGGCTTGCTGGTGTTGACATAGATATACGATGTGAGTAGCTGTGATGATATCGTCGATTTGCCGACGCCGCCCTTGGTTTGAACTGTAACATGGATCATGTTTTTTTCCTTTTTAAATAAATTTTGTTTTGCACTTTTCGCAAAAATGCAAAATCAAATTTAAAAAAAAACATAACCCCGCTTTCCAGGTTAGTGGTATAAAGTTAACCCAAGATCAGACGCGGTGGGTTGATAAATTAAATAACATGAGGTTTAAAATCCTCGTTTAAACCCTATATTGAGGGCTTAAATGAAGATATAAATCCAAAAAAAAGAGTATGAGGGCTTGATTATGTGGTATAATTGCGGCTCAAATACTCGTTCTAGGGTTTTGTAAAAAGCTCTCTTAAATTGCCGGCCAGCGTTTTGATGAGCTTTTGGATTTATGCTGTTTTTGCTTCGAACTCTTCGCTCCATTTTACTATCGACTCCAAGCTCCATAGTCGAGTCTCTCCGACCGTCCGCCACGCGGGAAGTATCTTATATTTTAAAATTTCTTTTTCGCTTTTTCCATTTTTTGGACTAAATATTTTACTACTGCCTTTGCCCTGTTTTCAGATAATATAAGGTTGTCTGACGGTTTACCTTGGTTATCAGTAAATCCGTTGATTTCAATGTTGACCGTAGGATTTTCTTTCAATAGGTCGATTAAGTTATCCAATTCTGCAGCCGAGGCGGGTTTTAGGTCATATTTGCCGGTTTCGAAAAAAATGTTGCGTAAAATAATATTGGCACCGGTATCGATCGGTTGTAACGGAATATTAATGGAATAGGTTGTATCTGGTGATTTTGATGCAAATGGGAAGTTTTCAGAATACAATAAATACCCTTTTCTAT
>CAIUZU010000254.1 GCA_903903705.1 uncultured Helicobacteraceae bacterium | reverse complement strand
GTTTAAAAGCTCTAAAAATTTCATGCAATATTCTATCACTTATTTTATCTAATCTCTGCTTTTGTGGTAAAATCTATACCAAAATATGAAAAGGTATTTATGCAAACCCAAAAAAAAACTATCTACTCGTGGGCGCTTTACGATTGGGCAAACTCAGCGTATTCGACTACCGTTATAGCCGGATTTTTCCCTCTTTTTTTTAAAGCATATTACAGCGCAGAAGCAGATGCAACTATCAGCACCGCACATCTTGGTTTTGCAAACTCGATATCAAGTTTTATCATAGTGCTTATCGCTCCGCTTCTGGGTGCCATAGCCGATGCAAATTCACTCAAAAAAAGATTTCTCTTTCTCTTCTCATATCTTGGCATATTAATGAGTGCTGCCATGTCGTTTGTCGGACATGGCGAGTGGCAGATTGCGATTTTTATCTATGTGCTTGGCAATATAGGTTTTATGGGCTCAAACACTTTTTATGACGCACTTTTACAATCCGTTTCAACTAAAAAAAATGTAGACTTTATCTCAGGTCTCGGTTATGCTCTTGGCTATTTGGGAGGCGGCATTCTTTTTAGCATAAATGTCTGGATGCTGCAAGACTTTGTATTTTTTGGATTAAACAGCGAAGCGGAGGCAATAAAAGTTTCATTTGTAAGTGTAGCTATATGGTGGGCGCTATTCTCTTTGCCACTGCTTTTATTTGTAAAAGAGGAGCAAAAAAGTAACAAAAAAAGTGCCTTTGTACTAAGAGACGGGTATATCAGATTAAAAAACACTTTTTTAAAGGTCAGAGAGCTTAAACATTTGACTCTATTTTTAGCAGCTTACTGGCTCTATATTGACGGTGTAGATACGATTATACAGATGGCTGTAGACTATGGGATGGCACTTGGATTTGATCCTAAAAATCTTATTCTTGCACTGCTTATCGTTCAGTTTGTCGGATTTCCCGCAACACTGATTTTAACAAGACTCGCTCAATCTTGGAACACGAAAAAGATGATTTATATATGCATATCAGCCTATCTGTTTATAGTTATCTGGGCAACGACAATGAGGGAAGTTTCTGAATTTTATATACTCGCTATAATGATTGCCATCGTTCAAGGAACCATTCAATCCCTTAGCCGTTCCTACTATTCAAAAATGATTCCAAAAGAGTGTTCGGCAGAATTTTTCGGATTTTATAATATTATAGGCAAATTTGCGGCTATTTTAGGACCTCTGCTCGTGGCAGTTGTGGCACTTTTTACTCAAAACTCACGCCTTGCTATTGCTTCAATATCACTGCTGTTTCTCTTAGGAGCGATTTTACTCTACTTTGTTGATGAGACTAAGGGCGAAAAAGAGCTTAGCGACGCACTGAGTGATTTAGTTTGAGTTCACTCTCTATAGCATCTTTTACTTTCTGGGTAAGTTGATTAAAATCCAACCCATCAGGTCTGAGAGGTTTTAAAAATGTGACTCTTATCTTTTTCGGTCGAGGAAAAAGCATGCCTGCTCTAAGTGCATTAAAACTGCCATCAATCACAACCGGAACTATGGGAATATTTAAAGTTTTAGAGAGCATCGCAAAAAAAGGTCTAAACTCTAGAAGTTCCCCATCTCTGGTTCTTGCACCCTCCGGAAAAATCACAAGATTGTTTCCATCCCTCAAGGGCAATGCGCAATGCTGCATTGTGTGCTTTAGATTTTCATTGGCATCTATCAAAATAGTCTGTCCATGCTTTGACAAAGGGTTTAGCAGTGCCGTGCCAAATACTTGTTTATACGCTAAAAAGAAACTTTTTTTTAAAATTTTGTACGGCAGTATGGATTCTATCAAAAAGCCGTCAAGCATACTTTGATGCGACGGTGCGATTATGCATGGATAGGTCGGAATATTTTCCTCTCCCACCACTTCAAGGCGAAAATATAGTTTAAAGAACGGGTAGAGAACGGTTTTATATATGGTCATTATAAATGGGGAGTAGACAAGCTTTTCATCTATCTCTTTTGATAAAATCTCTTCCCATGCAAGCATAGACGGACGGACATAGAGAGTGTGTATTTTAACATATAGATATAGATCTTGCATCTTCATTATATTTGAAAAAATCGCCTCATCTATTTTAACTCCGAAACTCTCTTGGATAAATACAAAAAGCTCCACATAGTTAAGCGAATCAAGCCCGAGATCAAGTTCCAAATGTGAAGATGGAAAAATTTCACATTTCGTTAAAGTTGCGATATACGATTTTAAAATAGCATAGACATCATCATCAGGTTCTGCCATCTCATCAATCTTATCGGTTAATATTTTATAGCCTCTTATCTTCTTTGCCTCATCTGATTCCATATTGTAAAGCTCTATGGCATACCACTTTATCTCTTCTTCGATGTTTATTATTTTTGCTTCTCTTAGGGCATCAAAATCTGGGTAAACCAGTGCAAAAGGGTATCCATCATGATATATAACTTCAATCTCTTTGATAAATTTGGTATATGAGCGTACCTTCTCTTCTATTTTGTGCAGATTCATTTCATCACTTGGCTATTAGTTTAATTATCTATAATATCAGAGATGCAAAGAAAATGTCAAGCCCATTTTAAGAGCCAAAAAGCTAAAATACGCCAAAAAACAAGGCTATTTTTTGTTAAACCTTCCAAATTTATTAGCATTTTTGCGTATTCTTTTAGCACCGATTATGTTTTGGATTATCTTAAATCCAAACTACTTTACAGATGCAGGTTATCACATCACGTGGAGCTACTACACCGCTTCACTCATTTTTGTATTGGCAAGCGTAACAGATTTTTTTGATGGCTACATTGCAAGAGAGTGGAATCAAATGACGATACTAGGAGCTATCATAGATCCTCTTGCGGATAAAATGCTTACTATTGCCGCATTTTTGGGACTTATGATGGTAGGAGAGGCAAATGCATGGGCTATTTATATCATCATAATTCGTGAACTCTTTATCACCGGAATCCGCACTGTAGCGATAAGCGAGGGGCTTGACATAAAAGCTTCGATGGCCGGAAAGATAAAAACTGTGCTTCAGATGATTGCCATAGGATTTCTGCTTATGCACTGGCCGCTTGGAAGTGAGCTTTTATGGCTTGCCGTAGCACTTACACTCTACTCAGGGTTTGAATATCTCTGGGGTTTTAGAGACGCAATTTTAAAAGGTAGCAAATAGATGAGTTTTTTAGTTTCACTTTTAGTCCTCTCGGCACTTATATTTTTCCACGAATTAGGTCACTACTTCGCAGCACGTGCAATGGGCGTTTACATAGAGGTATTTAGCATAGGTTTTGGTCAGAAAATAGTCTCGTTTAGAAAATGGGGAACTGAGTGGAGAATCGCACTCATCCCACTTGGCGGATACGTAAAAATGAAAGGACAAGATGACGCTGATCCGACAAAAAAGAGTTATGATAAAGACAGCTACAATGTAAAAACACCTGCACAGAAGATTTTTATCCTGCTTGCAGGTCCGCTTGCAAACTTTGTTTTGGCATTTTTTCTCTATCTTTTTATCGCTTTTGGCGGACCAAATATCCTCTCTCCTGTTATCGGTCAAGTCGTAAAAGATTCTCCTGCTTTTGTTGCAGGGTTGGAGACAAACGACACTATCAGTTCCATAAACTCTATTGAGATCTCCACGTGGGAAGAGATGGCAAAGATAATAGAGAGTTCAGATGGAGCACTTGATATTGAGATAGTTAGAAATGGCTACATACAACAAATATCGCTTATACCAAAAACCACGCAAACAACAAATATGTTTAACGAAGTGATTGAGAAGAAGATGATTGGAATCGGTAGTGCAGGAGTAACGCACAAACTTGAACTTGGCGCAGAAGAGACTCTCTCTTATGCCGTTGATCAAACCGTTCATGCTTCCACGCTTATCTTTACAGGGCTTAAAAAACTCATAGTAGGAGAAGTTCCTGCAAAAGAGCTGGGCGGTGTTATCTCCATAGTTAAACTAACCTCAGACGCAAGCGAAGCCGGATGGATGAGCGTACTATTTTTTGCGGCACTCATCTCCGTAAACCTCGGTGTTTTAAACCTGCTTCCAATCCCTGCGCTTGACGGTGGGCATATCATGTTCAATCTTTATGAGCTTATATTTAAAAGAGAAGTAAATGAGAAAATCATGATAAACTTAACGATTGCAGGCTGGGTGATACTATTTTCTCTTATGGGACTTGGAATTTACAACGATATAAATAGATTGATAGGATAGGCAATGACACAAGAAGAGTACAAAATTTATATAGATGACGTCATAAGAAGAGTCGAGTTTGCCAGAGTTAGGTTTGATGAGAAACATATAGTTAAAATCGTAGCTATAAGCAAATACTCAACTGCAGATGAGATAGAAAAACTCTACCGT
>CAIUZU010000253.1 GCA_903903705.1 uncultured Helicobacteraceae bacterium | reverse complement strand
CTCTGCGTTTGTTGCCGCATTTAACCCTGTTGATGTAATTGCCATAATAAACTCCTCTATCTACTAAAAAATTTTATATATATCTCGGGACTACAATCTCTAAAGAGCTTAGTACCTCTTCATGTGCCTCTTCATTTTCAAAATAGCTGTACTCTGTGTGAGCTTTTTGCTCATTTTGTCTCTTTTGCTGCTCTGCGCCGCTGTTTTGGTTATCTGCATAACCGCCTTGTTGAGAAGTATCACTAAAATTTAATGTAGCATTATTTATTCCACTATTATTTAGCTGTACTCTTAACTCGTTGGAGTTCATTATTAATGTATTTATAGCTGCATTGTTTGAAGAGAGATTTACATGTAGATTCTTGCCTCTTTGAACTATAGTCAAGTCAATCTCACCCAAATGTGCAGGATTTAGCTGTACTTTTACTCTCGTAAAGGGAGATTTATACTCATCAATCGCATTTTTAATATCATCGGAGAGATAACGAATCATCTGTTTTGCTTCATTGACTTTTACTTCGAAACTATCGGCTTTATGAGTAGAGAGTGCTTCTACTTTTGCATCTTGTTGGCTCTGCTCGCTTATAAAAGATTCACCGCGTAAAAGTTGTTCTAATGTTTTTGTATTTTCTTGCGTGGCTGCTGCAGGAGCAACTTTAAGAGCAGATAAATCAGAAACAGCCGAAATAGTGTTTTGAGATGATTTTTCATCGCTAAGAAGAAGTTTGAGAGATTCATCCGACTTATCTTTTGATGTCTTTTGATCCGCTTTAGACAAGTTATTTGCCTTTGCCTGAACAATCTGCTCAGTGGTCGTATGCTCACTAAGCGTTTGCGCTTTAAAAAGCGGAGTCTCTTTTTGAACTTGTACGACTTTTTCATCGTTCTTCATCTCATTTGAGAGCTGTGTCTGCGTTATTTGCTGATTGATTGGAATCTGTTTTTCGCTTGCATGTTGGGCTTTTTTGTCTTGAGCTATCTCTTTTGATAAAATCTCACTCGAAGAAGAGAGATCGATTGCACCGTCTTTATCTGTTTTTGCGACTTGTATAGCAGTTTGAGAAGATTTTTTTACCTCTTCAATACTTATTTTACCGATATCAATACCGAATTTTTTAGCAGCCTCAATTAAGCCGCCTAAAGTTTTTGGAAGCTCTTTAATCTCTGCTTTTTTATACCCATCGCTATTTTGGATTATATCTTTGAGGTAATTTTTTGCATCACTTATCAATGTTTTCATCTCAGAGGATGTTAAATTTGAGGCAAGTTTAGAATTAAGCTCTAATAATTCTTGCTCTTCATCCGAAGACAGTATAAGAGAAGCGAGATTATCTGTCTTTAAAAGTGATTTTGCAGACTTTATGCTTTTTTCTTCTGAACCAAAAGCTAGAGCCAAAGAGCCGTTTTGAATAGCTTTGCCCTCTTTTTTTTCGCTTGCTCCTCTTAAGAGATCCGAAAATGAGAAGAGAGGCTTATCTTTAGATGTCGAGAGATTAAGAGGCGAAGATACGGTTTTGCTATTTTTCATATCCATTAAAATCATTACACACTCCTTTTATCTTTTTACAAAGATTTTAGGAGATGTAGCATAAATTATTCCAATATTACTAAATCATAAATACCTAGCTAAAATTTTAGCAGTGGGTTAAAATTACTCAAGCATCTCAAACTGTTTTTATATTTTTTATCTGCCATATCCATCAGCTCTTCAATCAACAGTTCTGATTTTTCTCCATCAACCGGATAGCTTACTGCACATGTGTTTAAATTGACGCCAAAAAATTCACAAAACATCTCTTTAACGATATTCGTGCCATATTTGTCAGTGTAAGGAAGTATAAGAAAATAGTCAGATCCGCTATTTACGATAGCGTCAGAATTTCTTAGAATCTGCTCTATAGAATTATCTATAACAGCCTTTTCAAATTTTGCAAAATCACAATAAAGCAGAGTAAAACTCTCTGCACGATTTTCATCCAACCTTTGGGCTAAGCCTATAGTTAAATCAAGAAGTTGTTTAAAATTATCAAACGTAAAATGTACACCGGCCATCTCTTACCTCACTTTAAAAATTTAAATAAAGTATATCTAAATTTCACATTATCGTATAAGGTTTTATCTCATCCCTTGAAGCAAACGGTGTCGCTTGAAGTTCATCTTTATCAAATGTTAACATATAACTTACATCCTCTTTTGTCTTGCAGTATGTTAGTATGATTTTTGCCGCCAACTCTTTGTCTGCTTGTGTCGCACTTTTGCTAAGCATTGAGTGAGGACCTGGAAGCCCCGGTGTTTTAACATGATAATATTTATCATTCTCTATATTTTGAAGATGAGAATTCTCATCTTGATTTCTTCCGATAACCAGTTTTGCGCCATCCCTTAGGCGAAGATGACGACCAAACTTCATAAGTTTGATATCTCTTACTTCAAATGTATCATGTTTTATAAAGTCAAACATCTTTTTGGCAAAATTCTCATCTGTCAGGAGACATCCTCCGCCCGGACTCTCAAAATTATCCAAACCTATCTCTTTGACTAGCTCAAGCTGTCTCTCACGATTTCTTCCAGTGATGTTTTCTAGTTTTTCTCTGTCGACCCAACCATTTATCTCAGCAATTGTTGGCTCAAGAGCTTTTGCAGAGAGAGGGCGCAAAAGCAGCCCGTTGCAGTTGCTCTCATTTAAAACCGTCTGTAGAGACTCTCTGTTTTGGCTCATCGGTCTCTGTCCTAAAACCTCGCCGCTCACCAAAAACGAAGCACCCTCTGCTTCCATAACCCTCTTTGCCACAGCAAACATCTTTGCATGGCAATCTATACATGGGTTGAAATTTTTACCGTAGCCATGCTTTGGATCAAAGAGCACATCTTGTAAAAATTCACTCTCGATATCTATAATTTTTAACTCTGCTCCGACTTGGTTACACATGTTCTGCATATGTTCAAGCCTGTCTTTTGTGCTTCCAAAACCCGTGTTAATATTTACCGCCAAAACTTCTATGCCTTGGTCTATTATAAGTTTCATCGCCAAAGTTGAGTCTAATCCACCGCTAAAGAGTGCGATTGCTTTCATCTTTTTCCCTTGTATATTTGATAATTTAAATTATGAAATTATACACTACTTATCTCTTCTTCTGCCCGAAGAGCTTTGCGTTCTATTTTGAGCCGGTTTTGTACTTGGTCTGCTTCTTTGATTTGAGCCTCTGTTGCCGCCTTGGTTTATAGGTTCAGCTTTTATGGAAGGATCCGGTTTAAAATCTTTCAGCCACACTTTTGGAATATCTTTTTTTATCAATTTTTCTATTGTTGAGAGATACTCATGTTCATCTATACAAACTAAAGATATCGCTTCACCCTCACACCCTGCGCGACCTGTTCTGCCGATTCTGTGAATATAATCCTCAGGCACATTCGGTAATTCATAGTTGATGACATGCGGAAGCTGATCTATATCTATACCTCTGGCTGCGATATCGGTAGCGACTAAGACTCTTACTACACCCTCTTTAAAATCTGCCAAAGCTTTAGTTCTTGCATTTTGACTCTTATTTCCATGAATTGCGGCAGATGTAATCCCATCTTTTTCAAGCTGTCCCGCCAAACGGTTAGCTCCATGTTTTGTTCTGGTAAATACTAGCACCTGTTTCCATTTACCCTCATTTATGAGGTGTGTTAAAAGCTCGCGTTTACGCTGGCTGTCAACCGGATAGACTACCTGCTTTACGGTTTCTGAAGCTGTATTGCGGCGTGCTACTTCTATGAGTGCAGGAGAGTTCAGCAGTTTATCCGAGAGTTTTTTAATCTCATCGGAATAAGTAGCCGAAAATAACAGATTTTGTCTCTGTTTTGGAAGAACCGCCAATATCTTTTTGATATCGTTTATAAAGCCCATATCCAACATTCTATCGGCTTCATCGAGTATAAGAAACTCTACACTTCCCAAATCTATGCTTTTTTGAGAGAGATGATCTAGCAGCCTCCCCGGAGTGGCAATAACAATATCAACACCCTTGCGAAGCTGTGCAAGCTGCGGATTTATTTTAACTCCTCCAAAAATTATCGCCGATTTAAATTGGAGATATTTTCCGTAAGTCTCAACGCTCTCGCCCACTTGTGCTGCCAACTCTCTTGTAGGAACAAGGATAAGCGCTCTTATGCTCTGTTTTGACTTTGTAGGTTTTGTTTTGCTTAAAAGTTCAAGAAGCGGAAGCGTAAAACCTGCCGTTTTACCTGTTCCTGTTTGTGCTCCGGCTAAAATATCACGTCTACCGAGTATTACCGGAATCGCTTCTTTTTGGATAGGTGTCGGCTCGCTATAGCCTTGATCTTTGATAGCTTTTAGTAAAGGAGCTGACAAACCTAGTGTTGTAAATGACATTATAATCCTGATTGTAGTATTCATACATAATAGCATAATTTATGGCAACATGGGATATAATCCACAAATTTATATCAAATACCCTCTTAGGACTTCTTATGCCAGATGATCAAATATCTCTAAAACACAACAAACACCGTATCCATCCATGTCCTAATGATAAAAAACTCTCACTTCTTAACCTCTTAATTGCTCAAAATGGCACTTTAGATATAGTTGTAGCAACGGCGGAAGATACACAAGCCATAAAAGAGGCTATAACGGCTAGCAATGTTAAAGTTTTAAACGATAAAGAACTTCTAAAATTGCCTGAACTAAGATGTAAACTCCTTATCAGCTATGATTTGCCCTCAACTGCGATTCTCTACATGGCAAGAGTTGCCAAGGCTACGGAGGGTGCGATAATTTTACTCGACAAAGATGAACAAAAACAGCTCTACCCGATAGAGACACTCCTTGGAAGAGTTATCAGACAAGAGATTGTTGCAGGTTTTGAGTATGCGGTTGAAGAGAAGATAAAAAGAGAACAAAAACCTTTTGATAGACCAAAAAGAGAGGGTGAGAGATCTGAGCGTAAACCGTTTGACAAACCTAAATACGACAAACCCAAAAGAGATGGTGAAAGATCCGAACGCAAGCCTTTTGAAAAGCCAAAGTATGACAAGCCCAAAAGAGATTCTGAGAAGCCTGAGCGTAAACCGTTTGACAAACCTAAATATGACAAACCTAAATATGACAAGCCTAAGAGGGAGGGTGAGAGATCTGAACGCAAGCCATTTGACAAACCAAAGTATGACAAGCCAAAAACAGAGGGTGAAAGATCTGAACGTAAGCCGTTTGACAAACCTAAATTCGATAAGCCTAAGAGAGACGGTGAAAAATCCGAACAAAAATCTTATGACAAACCAAAAAGAGATGATAAAAAATCAAATAAATTTTTAGGAAAAGACGAAAGCGGAAAGGCAAAATTCTCAGGTAAAAGCGGAGAGAGAAACCATCGCTATGACGGAACTCCAAAAGAGAATTATGAAGCACCGAAAAATGTTGGAAGAAAAATATCTATAAAAGAACGCAAACCGACAGAGGACTCTAAGCCTAACTCTTAAAAGGTACAAGTTCACCGCGTTTAAGCTGTGAAATCTTCCCCTTAAATTTACGAATGTAAAAAGCCTTCTCTTCAAAAGAGACGGTTGTTTGAAAATTTACCTTTTTATACTCTCTCTCATAATGCTTTATCAAAAATGCTATAAGTTCGGCTTTTAGCGAGGCTTCATCTTTAAGCGGAGCTATCTTTTCATCCACCGATATCGCCATAAGCGAAGGCTCATCAAATTTCCCTCTAAGTGCCAAAGTAAACTCAAATGAGTGAAACTGTAAAAGCGAAGGATCTAGTACATCCAAAATTTGATCTATAAACTCAGGATGTTCCAAAACTGTTTTAATGAGTGTTAGCTCCCACATATCTCTATGACGGCTAGCATCAAGAGTGGGTTTGTTTTGGTTTGTGTTAGTTTGGTTGGTTAGTTTTACGAATGACGGGTTTATTCCCAGTCGCTGTGCAAGATATGTTTTGTATCTGTCTTGAAGCATAGGCGATAGGGTTTTTAAATAACCTATAGCCTCTTGCATACAGATCTCTTTAGCTTTTGGATCTAGAAGATTATAGAGTGATAAAATTTCATCTAAAACAAACTCTATAAATGGCTGAGGCTCTCTAAACATAGTTGAGAGTTCTTCAATTGCACCATTTTTTACCATATCTGCCGGATCTAACCCAGCTCCAAATATAACAACGCCGCCGCTAAATCCGCTTGCACTTAAAAGTTTTGATGCTTTAAGTGCTGCCGCTCTTCCTGCTTTATCACCGTCATACGCCATTACAACTTCAGGTTCACCCTTTCGCAAAAGTGGCAAATGTTCAGGAGTAAGTGCCGTTCCCAAAGTAGCAACCGCATTTGTAAAACCTGCTTGATGTAGCATAATAACGTCAAGATAGCCCTCTGTTATAACAATCTGTTTGGTTTTATGAATGCTCTGTTTTGCATGGTGGTAGGCATATAAAAGGCGTGATTTGTTAAAAAAAGGCGTTTCAGGCGAATTTATATATTTTGCCTGATGTCCTGTTATAGTTCTACCGCCAAAACCGACGATAGTTCCGTTTGCAGAGTGAATCGGAAATGTTATACGCTCTATAAATCTGGCATACGTTCTTCCACCCTCATAGCCTACGACACCCATTTCCAAGGCTTCGTTCATATTTAAAAGCTGTGATGTTATATAGCTAATCGTAGCATTAGAATCCGGTGCATACCCAACACCAAACTTCTCAATACTGCTCTCGTAGATACCGCGATCTTTTATATAAGAGAGTGCCTCATGATTTTTTGTAAACAGATATTGATACCAGTCGTTGATTTTTTCCATAAAATTGGAACGAGGCTTAGAGTTTTTGCTATCACTATAAGCAAGAGAGAAGTTATAAGATGATGCTAGTTTTTCTATTGCTTCGGGATAATTTAGTTTTTCATGTTCCATAACAAACTTGATGCTATCACCGCCTGCACCGCAGCCAAAACAGTGGTATATCTGTTTTGCAGGACTCACTACGAATGAAGCTGTTTTTTCGCCGTGAAAAGGACATGGAGCTTTGTAGTTTGCACCGGCTTTTCTAAGTTCCACATACGAACCTATAACATCAACAATATCAAGGCGTGCTTTTAAGGCTTCTATGGAATCTTGGGTAATCATAAATGAATTATACAAAATAGTTCGTTAAAGAGAGTTTGGATGGGAACTATGAGTCTATGTCACTAAAACAGGTATTAAGGGGTACCTGTTTTAGAAGGAGAAATAAAATTTTTAGATATTTTAGTAAATATCTGTACTCGGATGATTAGGCTTGCTAATCGGAGTTTTTGTATCTTGAGCATCGTAGTGAACGATACTATCTGCTTGGAGGACACCCAACATAAATACAACACTTAAAATGATTTTTTTCATTTTGTTTCCTTTGGTAAGAACGCATTACGCTCTAAGTTTTAAATCGGAGGAATTTTATCCGATTTAGAAAAAAGAGTCCTTGATTTGTATCAATTTTAGAATTAATTTTATAAATTCCTAAAACAAAATGTTAAATAAAGATTGTTATGCTACAATTCGCTTTCAAATTTTACAGAAAGTGGGTGATGTGATATGCCTGGTATAGTACTACGCAGTGATGACAATTTTGATGCATCTTACCGTCGTTTCAAGAAGCAAACTGACCGTAACTTAATCGTTACAGAAGTTCGCGCTCGTCGTTTCCATGAAACGAAAACTGAAAAACGTAAGAAATTCTTAATTGCATCTCGTAAGAAAATGCTTAAACGTCTTTATATGATGAGACGTTACGAATCACGCTTATAAAACGTAAACCTTCGGGTTTATGTTTTAACCTCTACTACAACTCCAAAAACATCGACTATAATTTCCCGTACATCTCATTATAAAATGACAGAGCATGTCTATCGCTCATTGAAGCTATGTAATCGGCTATTACCCTATGCTTGTTTCTGCTTTGCAACTGATCTAGGTAAAACTTCGGCAACATCTTCGGCTCTTCGTTAAGCCCGCTGTAAAGTCCTTTAATGGCCTGCTTACCTGCATACATCTTAATCATAATATCTTTATGCTGATAAAGTTTTGTAAAGAGCAGTTTTTTTAACTTTTTCAACTCTGTTTCAAGTTTTGAGTCAAAACCGATAGGCAGTTCAGTTTTATTATCAAGCGTTGCACATAAGATTCTGCTGTTATCTACTCTGTCTTTTGAGTAAGCTATAAGTGAGTAAACCAGATGATTAATCAGATGTGAGATAAAACGATACCGAAACATCTCATCTTCCTCTTGCGATATTCCCTCCTCTTTAACTTTTGCCAAGATATCTCTAATGAGTTCGCTCTCTTTTAAATCATCAAAATCTATTAGTCCAGAGTTTACGCCATCATCAATATCATGGCTTACATACGCTATCTCATCGGCACGATCTACAATCATTGCTTCTATGCTTGGATGGGTATCTAAGTTAAACTGCTCATCTATTATGGAGGGTAAAAAACTTTTTTTATAAGGGTATGAGTGTTTAAGAATTCCCTCTAGTGTTGCAAAAGTGAGATTTAACCCGCTAAAGTCGTTATATCTCTTCTCTAGTGAAGAGATAACCCTGAAACTTTGAAAATTATGCTCAAAACCATTTATAAATCCATCATTTTTCAAACACTCATCCAAAGCATCCCCACCT